>NZ_JBFRTR010000123.1:0-20020 GCF_041474215.1 Vibrio sp. 10N.222.52.C12 | reverse complement strand
GTATTTATTGGTTTTATAAAGTTGGCATGATGTTTGTATTAGCTTAATCAGTCGCGGTGATAAGCGATTTGGTGAATTAATGAATTATAAATTTTAAAAAGGAAATATCGATGCCAACTCCAGCATATATGTCTATCAATGGTGAAACTCAAGGTCACATTACTAAAGATACTTACTCTGCAGATTCTGTAGGTAACACTTGGCAAGAAGCTCACGTTGATGAGTTCCTAGTTCAAGAACTTGATCACGTACTAACAGTTCCACGTGACCCACAAAGTGGTCAGCCAACAGGTCAACGTGTTCACCGTCCGGTAGTAGTAACTAAAGTACAAGACCGTTGTTCACCTCTGTTATTCAACGCATTAGTGTCTGGCGAAAAGCTTCCTGAGTGTGTAATCCGTTTTTACCGTACTTCAGTACAAGGTAAGCAAGAGCACTACTACTCAATCAAGTTAATTGATGCACTACTAGTAGATATTCAAACTCGTATGAATCACTGTCAAGACGCTGCAACTTCAGATCGTGTAACTGAAGAAGTACTTAAGCTGACTTACCGTGCAATCGAAGTTACTCACGAAAACTGTGGTACTGCTGGTAATGATGACTGGCGTGCTCCACGCGAAGCTTAATCGCTTTTCGTGAAAAACAAAGGGTCAACAACTACTGTTGGCCCTATTTCTATTATTAGTATCAGGTAAAAGATATGGTGAATGACGTAGAATTTAAGTTTGAACTGCAAGGCTCCTCGCATGATTTTCGTGTGGAGAGCTTTCAGGTAATCGAAGAGCTTTCAAAGCCTTTTCAAATCAGCCTATCATTACTTTCACTTGATCCTGATATCTCATTTGACGCACTCATCCGTAAACCAGGTAGTTTGACTCTATACGGCCAAGGTGTCAGTACTGCGAGATGCTTTCACGGCGTGGTTAATGAGGTGCGTTACCTTGGATCGGGCAGGAGATTCTCTCGTTACCAATTGACTCTTGTTCCACAAGCTTGGTTTTTGAGCCAAAGACAAGACTGCCGTATTTTTCAACAAAAATCAGCGTCAGCGATCATTTCTGAAGTTTTAGATGATGCGTTAGTGACCGATTATCGATTAGAACTATCTGGTGTATACCCTTCAAAAGAATACGTGTTGCAATATCGAGAGACTGACCTTGAATTTGTTCAGAGAATTCTGGCAGAACACGGCATGTGGTACTACTTCGAACATACAGAAGCTAACCACACAATGGTTATTGTCGACAGTAATGATGCAATCGCTGAGTTATTGAGCACGCCACTAAACGGATCTTATTTAGGCCCTATTGTTTATCATGCGGATGGTGGCGGTGTTGCAGACCGCGAGCATATCTCTGATCTTGAACTTGTGAATCGAGTGAAAACCGGCCACGTTACTTACACTGACTATAACTACGAGTTTCCGAAGATCCCTCAGGAAATGAGCAGCTCCGGCGAACTCGATTTAGATTTGAAATTATTCGATTTTCCAGGACGTTACGTTGACCCAGCAATGGGGCAAGTAAGATCAAATGAATGGATGTCAGAGCACGTTGTAGATAATCAGCAAGTAGAGGCGACCAGTAATGTCATGAGACTGGCGTCTGGATACAGTTTTAGTATCAGTGAGCATCCACGTTCGGCAATTAACCGCGATTACCTCATGCTGTCGGTGATGCATAGTGGTCATGACCCTCAGGTGCATGAAGACGAAACTAATGGTCTGCCAACTACATATCATAATCAGTTCGCGTGTATTCCTAGACATGTTGAGTTTAGAGCTCCAAAACTTGAAGCTCCTTTGGTTGAAGGTACGCAAACAGCGGTTGTCGTGGGGCCTGCAGGTGAAGAGATCTATACCGATAAGCTTGGGCGAATCAAAGTCCAGTTCCATTGGGACCGTTATGGCGAGAGCGATGAGCATTCGAGTTGTTGGATTCGAGTTAGCCAATCAATGGCGGCACCGACTTGGGGGGCGGTATACCTACCTCGCATCGGTCATGAGGTGGTTGTTACCTTCCTAGAGGGAGACCCTGATAGGCCTTTAGTTACTGGTGCAGTTTATAACGGACTTCATTATCCTCCTTATTCGTTACCAGAGAACAAAACGCGTACAACTTTCAGAACTCAAACGCATAAAGGGACAGGCTATAACGAGTTGAGCTTTGAAGACGAAGCTAACCAAGAAGAAGTCTACATTCATGCGCAAAAGGACATGTCGACTAAGGTTTTGAATAACCGCTACCGCGACATAGGCCAAGATGAGTTTTTAAAGGTTGCACGCCATCAGACAAATGATGTTCACGGTGATCACAAAGAGACCATTGACGGACACAAGGCCACCCAAGTTAACAGCACGTTTACTGAAACTGTCGAACAAGATGTATCCGTTACTTACAACGCTAATGAAACTCAATATGTTAAGAACAACTCTGACTTAGAAATTGGAGACAATCAAATTACCAAGATTGGTAAGAATGATGATTTGGATGTTGGTGAAAACAGTAATTTAACGGTAGGTGCATCAAAAAGTTCTGATATAGGGGCCGATGATAACCAGACGGTTGGTGGCAACTTAACGGTCTCTGTTAAAGGAAACACTTCATACAAAGCCGATGGCGCGACGCAGGTCATAAGCGGTGACAAGATAGTACTGAAGACGGGTGGGTCTTCATTAGTGATGAATAGTGACGGTTCTATCAAGTTATCAGGTTCCTCAATAACCATCGAAGGAAGCGATAAAGTTGTAATCAAAGGTGGAAACGTGGCGATCAATTAATGATGGAAAAACAAACCCCAATTATACAAACCATCACCGAACAGCAAGCCGAATCAACGGCTTGCTTTTCGCGTTTTGGAACAATTGTATCGATTAACGAAACTAAGAGTGGTGTTCGCGTCGATTTCGAAGGAAACCCGTTGCAGCAGCCAATTAATGCGAGGTTGGGGAGAGGGTTTAAATTAGCTGAGTTGCAACTTGCTATTGATAACAACCTTTCATGTCGTATCGAGTTTCTTAATAACGACTTTAACCTTCCTTTAGTCACAGATATCTTTTTCTCCATTGTTGATGACTCGGATGAGTTTGTACTGAGAGCCAAGAAAATGGTTATTGAAACGGAACAAGAGTTAATTGTGAGAAGTGGCGAAACAGAGACTCGTTACAGCGGCCGTGATGGTCGAATTACCACCAAAGCCAAATATGTGACTTCTCAAGCTGAGAAGGCTCAAAAAATTCAAGGCGGCACCATAGCGATCAATTGATCGTGTTACTAGATTGGATTCACGGATGCGTCAAAAAATAGGTATAGATCAACTAAACCAGCCGATTACTAATGAAGACTTGGAACTCGCCATCACTAATGCGGAAAGTACGCTCACTTTATTGGACGAGCTTCCTATCAAATGGCTGGATATGTGTAATGAAAAGCTGTCACTGGCTTCGGAGACACTTGGTTTCTTGTTAAAGCAACGCTTACAAGTACATAAAAGGGGATACCCAAGCGTTAAACTGGAGTATTTAGCGCTGGCTGAGCGTCAGATTGAAGACCTAAAAAATGTTTATTTGTCTTTCTATCGATTGGCTCCGGGATTGATTCATCAATTAAAGCAGAGCGAACCAACCATTTATGCTTGGCTCATGTTGAATTCTGAGATTGGACAAGAGCAAGAAAACCTACTTTGTGGTTTATCGATACTTGATGATTTGGATTACCAAACCGCAAAATTGCTAGTTGTTCAGTCATCATTATCAGGTATCGACTCTGTGGTAATCGAAATGGTTGAAGGTGGTTGTAAACTGCCCGTGCTTTACTTGGAGTGCCTACAGTTACGCCAAACTGTCACAGTTGGTCTGCTAAAACGTTGGCTTAAAGACAAGCGGTTTTCTGAGCATAAAACACATTTATTTTTATCGTTACAAAACGATGCAGAAAGCGTTGTCTGGTTAGCTGAAAACTCAAATGGCAGTCAGAACCTGTTTGAGCGATTACTTACGAAAGAGGATAGAGGGACATGGTTTCGTCAGGAATTTGGTACCTCAATCGATAGTGTATCTGATCCCGAAGTGGTCACTTTTGCCAAACTTTTGGAGCTCAAAGAGTTTGAGAGCTTTAATCTGAGTAGTGTACAGGCTCCGTTCGATTTTGTATTACACGGTCTGAATGAACATGTTCCGAAAATAGTTGAATTAGTATCAAGCCTTGACGAGTTCGAAGGTGAGGATTGGATCCAAGCGCTTTACATTGTCTATGGGAAACGTTTACCAGTGACACCAAAAAATTTGGGGATAGACTTTGAGTGGCACGAAATACTCGAAAAGCTAAAAGAATGGGTCGAAATTGGCGCCTACAGACAAGCGTCACCGGGTCGATTGGGACAAACTTTGACTCTAGAAACCAGTATCCAAGCCATGTTCGATACTCAAGTCAGTGCTGCTTTTAGGGTTTGGATTTGGCGTCAGGTTTGCCTCCATACTCGCTCATACATCCCTTGGGATATGGCTATGCCAGTTCATCAACAAGAGTGGAATATCACGCGACTAACCCAGAATTCAACAGCCTCAGAAAGGTTTAATCTAAGGAATAATAATGCAGTTGTGGGATATTGAGAACCATCCAGAACTTTCAATCAAAGGCCGTTTTCAACGGGATCATAATGGCAATGAGGTGTGGATTGTCGTTGGAAAACGTTCATGGCAACTCGTAGGTTCTGTTTGGAAGGAGCAAGAAGAGGCAGAGATCTATGACGATCCTGTCTACCTGGGTGAAGCAGGGCTTTCCGCGATGAAAGCTGACCAAGAGTTCTCAGTTGTTAAAACCAACACAGATGTACTGATTTTCGGTAAGGCCCGAAGCTACGCGAAAAAGGCAGTTACGTACCATGAGTGTCGGCTTTTGATTGATGGCCATATCGACAAAACCATATCGGTACTTGGTGATAGGCAATGGATTGAGCACGGAGGTAGCGTAACGCTAAGTAAACCACTCCCATTTGTGGAAAAAGAGATCGACTTCTCCTGTGCTATCGGAGGCGATTTAAGAAACCGGCTCGGCGGAGGTATTGCTGATACTAAAGGGGAACTATTGAAACAGAAGGTTCCTTCGGTTTTTTATCCTACGGAAGATTGGAGTGCGACACCCAAGAATACACGGGTTGCTGGATTTGGCCCGTTAGCCCCATTTTTTGGGGCTCGTCAGCAATATGCTGGCACTTTTGATGATGATTGGCTAGAGAATAGGAAACCTCTTTATCCCGTAGACTTTGACCAGCGTTTTTATCAGAGTGCGCCACTAGACCAACAATGCAAAGGCTTCATATCTGGCGGTGAACGATTGATGATGAGTGGCTTTTGCCATAATGATGCACTCTCTTTCCGTTTCCCCAAAGAGATGTATGTAGCAGAAGCTCAATTTAAAAATGCCAACTATCAAGTAGATATGCCTATTTCTACGGTTTTCATTGATACAGAGGCTCGCATACTTTCAATCAGTTACAGCGCTGCCTTTCCATGTCAAAGCGAGGAGCATCTTTTAGTGTCAACGAAGATCCATAAAAAACAGGAGTTGTCGGATAATGAATAACAATTCAGCACGATTCGTTATTGGTATGGAAGCCATGACACCAACGGGCATGAATCTTGATATTGCCACAACAGTTGCCAAAGCGGATTTGGGAAGGTTCGATCAGCAAGTGGCCGGTGATGGGATAGAAAGATTCACGTACGCTAGTATTGAATACATTTCCAGTACATCATTGTTTGACAAGTGTTCGGTGCTTATTGAGAGCTTGATCGACTCTCTTTTAAAGCAGTTACCTACATCATTAAAGCCTATTCCGTTACTCGTCAATGTACCGGGCTCTATTTCTGCTGTGGAGATGAGTCAGTGGTTAAGTGAATGTAAGCATTGTGATTCAATATCACGTTATGAAGTGGTTCAACAAAGTGGACCATCATACTTGACCACATCATTGGCTAAGTTGAACCAATTCGATGCAATAATGAGTATCTCAGTAGATTCACTTGTTGATGATCTCAGTGACTTAATCGAAGCTGGAGATGTCATGAGTTCAACTAATCCATGGGGCATAATACCGAGTGAGGGCGGGGCTGGAGTCATTTTGTGTCGAAACAATTTGGTTAAAACGTTAAAACTTAAGCCCTTGGCGCAATTAGGTTACTTTGACTTAGAAGCCGCAAACACAACTCGTAGAACAATGATGAAGTTAGTGAGAAATGCGAGCCGTAAGATCAAAAATTTTGGACCTGTATTCACTGACATGACTAATCTCAGATCTCACACTGAAGATTATGGCTTCGCGTTAGGTGCGCGCGCGGAATATTTCGAAAACCCTCAACAGCCGACTTTGATCAATGATTTATGGGGGACATTAGGTCGTTGTTCCGCATTGGCATTATTGGCTAGCGCGATCCGTGACGCACCTAACAGTAAACAGGTGACCCTGTTAATGTTTGATATTCAGGGAGAAAGGGCGCTCCTTCAATTGGTCCGAATGAAACATATTGGATTTGGTCCAAGTTAGTTCGGGGTCAACGTTTTTGTGTAACTATTGTTTATGAGAATTAGTTTAAGTTTGATGCTCTAGAGAGAGCTGCAATGTTCTGTTATGTATTGCCAATTTGCACTTTTATCAATTGAGCTGAAATTTGCGAGCGTTACTTTTAACTTGAGGTGTTTGGCAAGTGGCTTAGCTACATCATTGTGTTAGGCATTTTAACAACTAACTTAAAACTCATTCATATTGGATAGTTTCTAATTGTATGGCTTTCATCTTAACTGCAGGATTTTAGGTTATCTCCAGTCTATTTAAAGGCTTCTAAATACGATTGAGTTGACTAGCTGCACTCCCAACTATTTATCATACTAAACGTTAATAATGTGATTTATGTCACGATGGGAATTTTAACCATTATTGAAACGGAAATTTATCTATATTTCGAGTGAAAAGTTGTTAGTCAATGAGTTTGTTATTACACGGCGTTATTTAGTAATAATAACTAAAGTAATAGTCTTACCGGGCGTTTTAAATACTGCTATTGAAAAGGGTATTGGACAGTAATTATTATCCAGCATTAATTTATTTCGTTTGATAAAGAGTTTAGCGTGCCAGAAAAGCAAGGGACAGCCAAAGGTTATCTAGATAAGTTGGTTGTGAAAGCGATCGAAAAGAAAAATCAGCAAGCTCAGAATATGGCTAATAAAAATAAGCCCAAGCTAGAGTATGTGATTTTCTCCCAATTTGACGTCTTAGATACATTACCTTCAAAAAATGGCAAAACGACTGTTTATCACCTGGCCAAGAAAGGGAACCCTGAAAAACAGGTTTGCTGTAAGGTTTTAAATGAAGGTTCATCTGAACTTGCGAATGAATTAATCATTAATGAAGCCAGTCGTCTTGAGATGTCTCAACATCCGAGTGTTGCTGATTTCATTAAAATAGGCAAAGAGTTCGATCGACCATACTTTATGTATCAGTGGATTCAGGGCGAATCTTTGGCTGAAAAAATGGCTCGTCATACTCCTAAAGGTTTTAGGCATGATCATATTGCGTGGCTGATATATCAATTATCTGGTGCGCTTGAGTTTATGCACACGAGAGGTGTCTGCCATTTAGATATTAAACCTTCAAACATTATTGTTACAGAGTCCGATTATGTAAAGTTGATCGACTTTGGTGCTGCTCGTTATGTTGGTGAATCTAATACTTACGCAGAAGCAAGCATGAGCTATGCGTCTCCTGCATTTATAAAGTCTGGCGTGGCTCAACCTCAAGATGACGTCTATTCATTGGCGTTATTAACTGGGCATCTATTTCTTGGTGCTGCATTTGGTGATGCTTGGACAACTCAATTACAAGCAAAAAAACGACCAGGTTTAATCCCTAACCATGTATGGAAGTTAATTAAAGATGTTGTCAACAACCCTCGACAGCACAGGTATACAGCGACTTCGTTTGCGCAGCAACTAGCTAAGATCGATACCCAAAAATTTGGTGCTGATGTAAGTGCTCCCTTATTTAGTAGTTTACGGAATGCTGATCTCGTTCTAACCAAACATCGAACTATTGACAGAATTCAAAGTGGTCGACTCCGATACTTAGAAGCGAGTTTGGTTCTGTGTGTCGTAATTATCACTGGCACATATTTATATAACCAAGGTCAGCCTGAATGGAAATCGATTGTTAAATCTACCAGCAGTTCAAGTAGCCTTGTGAGCACTATTAAACCTGCACAAACCGCGTCTTTTTTAGCGCAGTCTCCATGGGATATTGAATTCGCGTTACAAGATATGGAAAAAGATGTCGTCTCGACAGCTCCTTACCGAGAAGCTTATGAAGTCCAACAGAGCAAATTAGCTAAGTTGTATAAAAACTATGAATCGGACTTGAATGAATATGAAGGGGCGGTCGATCTACTTCCTAAAACTCTGATGTCGATCCGGCATGATCTCGTTGTTTTGCGAGAAAAACTGAACAGTGACGGCTCTCTATTTCCTTATGCAGATAAAGCGCTGACGGAAACGATGGCAAGTCTGAATAAGGCGACCATCAATTCACAAAATATTGCCGCCTTTGGTGGGAATCAAGAACAGCGTTTAGTCGAACTCATCTTAGATGGGAAATCAGATGTTGCAGACAGTGATATTGAAACTGCTTGGAAAGTAAACCAGTCAAGAGCCTACTTTTATAGTCATGTATTACCGCGAAAAGTGCTCAGCGGAATAGATGCCTCGATAGAGAAAAATGCAAAGCAGCATTATTACACCAAAGCAATTCTTGAGGCAGAAGCTGCGCAATCATTTTTTGGTAACACGCCAAAATTGAAAGCTAAAGTAAGAGCTCTAAAAGTAGCAAGAAGCGAATTTATCTTGTTCAGTACTGTAACTGAACAATCAGTATTTGGCCGACAGAAACTTCACGACTCGTTAGCTGATCTAGAGACTAATGCCCCTAAGAAATTCAGCGAAATAACGGAAATTCTTAATAGTATGGCAAGTGATTCTATAGACAAAAGTCATCAACTATCTAAACCAGCGCGAGGTGCTATAGCAATCGAGCGAGCAATTAGAAATTACAATTCTGAAAGCAGAGGTTAACTTGAGTCTGATCGATACTGAAACGCTATTAGCACCAATATCTGAACACTCACCAACTGGTGAGGATGCTAGGTACGAGTTTTGCTATGAAATGATGGAAGCCGAAGTGAAAAAATTTGGTTCATTATTTGGTGAGACTGTTGACTGGCATATAGTAAAAGTCCATTCGATTGAAGTGCTAAGTCAGCATAGTAAGGATCTTAAAGCGCTTTGTTATCTGATCCGTTCTTTGGTAGAGGACAAAGGCGAGATAGGGCTTGAGGAAGGATTATCTTTGCTCAATGACTCAATCAGTCGTTTTGGTCATGAGTTATACCCTAAACGTAAAAGAGGTAGAGATGGGGCTGTTGAGTGGCTCAATCATCAATTCAAACTCGTCGCGACTAAATTGTCTGCAGAATCCCTTGACTGGGAAGTTCTATCTCGATGTATCACACTAACTGAAGGTATCCAGCGTCAGTTTGACGAGATATTTCAAGACTCTGATGTAGACTTTTTCGAATTAAAAAGTCATTTGAATCAACTAATGCAGAACGCATCTTTAAATGAAGAAACGTTGGTTGAACACAGTTTGGCTGATTCCGAACCGCTCATTGATGTTGTTGCACTGTCCGAGAAAGCGATCGTTCCACAAAGCCACGAAGCTGACAGTCCGAAGACGCACACCACGCCTAATCAGAAACGAAGTAAACCTCGAGAGCACAGCACTGTAGACGTTGACACAGATTTTTCATCTCCGGCTGCATCAAAGCGTACGTTAAAAAAAGTGTCTGAGATCATGGTGCATTCAAATCCGACTGAACCTTTAGGATATCGGATTTACCGTCACCTGACATGGGCCGACGTTGATGGTTTACCTGATCACAAAGACAATCTAACGCCTCTTAGCCTCGCTGTGTCATCAGACCAGCAGGCGGAATATCGAGATAAAGCAAATCAAGAAAGTGATATCGATACGATCAAGCGTTTAGAGCGAACACTTACTGATGCGCCATTTTGGCTGACTGGGCATTATTTCGTTTATTCAATGTTAGACAATCTTGGGTATGACGAAGCTGCGTTGGCTGTAAAGCAAGAAACAAAGAGATTTGTCGATTCTTTTGAGGGAATTGAGAACCTCTCTTTCAAAAATTCTATTCCATTTGCGGATGAAGCAACGATTACTTGGTTGTCTACAGGTAACGCTTGTCCTTCGGGTAAGTCGTCAATAATTCAAACTATTGTTGTAGCTGAAGATGATCTATCTGAGATGGAGGATATTGCCCTAGGTGACTTGGGTAAATATGTGGCTGAACTGTCAAACAAACTCGAGTTGGATAACTCCGGTCGTGGACAATTCATGTTGCACTTAAAGTTAGTGAAAGCCTACCAAAGTGTTGGTTTATACCCTTTGTGCTTGCCTTACTTGGAACAAAGTTGGGCGGTGGCTAAGGAACTAAATCTATCAATTTGGGAACCCCATTTGTTTTTTTCTTTAGAAAATCTAATTCAAAAAACTCTAAAGGAACTATATCGAACTAAGGATTTTTTACCTGTGAGATATAGCGAATGGGAAACAATTTATGACCAGCAATAAACTAGAAAGGACTAATTATGTCACGTGATGGCTCGGTGGCTCCGAAAGAGCGAATTAATATACGTTATGTTCCAGCAACAGGCGATGCGTCTGATGATGTTGAACTGCCCCTAAGTATGATGGTTGTCGGTGACTTCACTGCTCGTGCAGATGAAACTCCGATCGAAGAGCGTAATCCGATTAATATCGATAAAGATAACTTTAACGAAGTATTAGAAGGTTACGCACCGAATATAAAAGCAAATGTTGAAAACCGTCTTTCTGATGAAGAAGGTGCGCAAATTGGCGTTGATATTACATTCAAAAATATGAAGGACTTTACTCCAGAGTCGATTGCGAAGAGCGTTCCTGAGCTGAATGGTTTACTAGAACTTCGTGAAGCCTTGGTTGCATTGAAAGGCCCTCTAGGGAATGTACCTGCTTTCCGTAAGAAGATTGCAGCAGTTCTTCAAGATGAAGAAGCAAGAAAGAAACTTTTGGATGAACTAAGCATTGGTGCAGACCAAGGCGAAAAAGCAGAGTAAGGAAGATCATGTCGGCAGAAGCACAAGCACCAGAACAAGAAGCAGCTCTAGTTGAGTCAGGCTCTCTTCTGGATAGCATTTTAAATGAGACTCGCATTAAACCTAGTGATGAGGGTTTTGACGTTGCAAAGCGTGGCGTTGAAGCATTCATTGGTGAGTTATTAAGCAGCTCAACAGTAGAAAAAGTAGACCAGTCTTTAGTTGATTTGATGATCTCTGAGATTGATCAAAAGTTGTCTAAACAGGTTGATGCAATTCTTCACAACGAAGAAGTTCAAGCGATTGAATCAACATGGCGTGGTCTTAAATATCTTGTTGATCACACGGACTTCCGTGAAAACATTCAAATCGAACTTATTTCGGCTAAGAAAGACGAAGTTCTGGATGATTTTGAAGATGCTCCTGAAGTAGTGAAATCAGGTTTATATAAGCAGATTTATACTCGTGAATACGGTCAATTTGGTGGTAAGCCTGTAGGTGCCGTTATTTGTGATTACCAACTATCTGCGTCTTCGCCTGATATTAAACTAATGGAATATATGGGTAATGTAGGTGCTATGTCTCATGCACCATTTATTACTTCTGCATCTTCTCAATTCTTTGGTTTAGATTCTTATGAAGAATTACCAAACTTAAAAGACTTAAAGTCGGTATTTGAAGGTCCTCAGTATACTAAGTGGCGCGGATTCCGTGAGCACGAAGACGCACGTTATGTTGGGCTGTGTACATCACGTTTTATGCTGCGTACGCCATACTCAGTTGAAGACAACCCAATTAAGGCGTTTGACTACGATGAAATGGTTACGGACAGCCATGACAATTACCTTTGGGGTAACTCAGCTTATGCTATGGCTTCAAAGATCAGTGAGTCGTTTGCAAAATATCGCTGGTGTCCAAACATTATTGGCCCGCAAAGTGGTGGTGCGGTAACCGATTTACCGGTTTATAACTTTGAAGCGATGGGTCAGATCGAAACTAAGATCCCAACCGAAATTCTGGTTTCTGACCGCCGTGAGTATGAACTTGCAGAAGAAGGCTTTATGGCTTTAACAATGCGTAAAGGTTCTGATAACGCAGCGTTCTTCTCGGCAAACTCAGTTCAAAAACCAAAAGTGTTTGCGAATACACCTGAAGGCAAGCAAGCTGAGATGAACTACAAGTTGGGTACTCAGCTACCTTACATGTTCATTATTAACCGCTTAGCTCATTACATTAAAGTACTTCAACGTGAGCAAATTGGTTCTTGGAAAGAGCGTACCGATTTGGAAGTTGAGCTAAATAAATGGATCCGTCAATACGTATCTGACCAAGAGAACCCGCCAGCAGAAGTTCGTGGTCGTCGACCGTTACGAGCGGCTAAAGTCGAAGTGTCTGACGTTGAGGGTGACCCAGGTTGGTATAAAGTATCGATGTCTGTTCGTCCTCACTTCAAGTACATGGGCGCGAGCTTTGACTTATCTTTGGTTGGTAAGCTAGACCAATAATAAGTTTGGAAATAAATAAGCGGCCAGGTTTACTGGCTGCTTTTTTTCTTAGAGTGTTATATGGAAAAAGGTTACCGATTATTAGAACGAATTGAACTTGGTGAGCCGAAAAATTGTTATGAAAAAGTGGTTTCACATAGGCATTTAATTGAATCCATTCATCTGCACCTTGCTGATTTGCTTAATACTCATGCGGGTAATTCAATGATCGATCGGGAATATGGCTTACCTGATTTCAATGATGTTCTATCGAACAACACCAATTTAGTTCGTCACATCCAAAAGAACATCACTTCCACAATAGAAAGCTTCGAACCTCGGCTACGAAGTGTTGAAGTACATTACCGAGAAAATCACAACAACCCTCTTCAATTAGGCTTTGGCATATGCGGAGAAGTCTTACACAACGGTGGAAAAGTTCCGATGTCTATCGATGTCTATATGGGAACTGACGGCCAATTTAACGTTTAGTAGGTGCCCATTGAGTAACAGTAAATACTTTCAAGATGAACTCACATATCTACGAGAATCCGGCAGCGAATTTGCCAAGTACAATCCAAAACTGACCAACTTTTTGTCTGAAGGAACATTCGATCCTGATGTAGAACGTCTTCTTGAAGGTTTTGCGTTTCTTACTGGCCGTATTAGAGAAAAGATTGATGATGAACTCCCAGAGCTCACTCAGTCGTTAATGACGCTGTTGTGGCCACATTACATGCGCTCGATTCCTTCGTTATGCATTAGCGAACTAACGCCACACTCCGGAAGTGTCACTGAAAAAACAGTGGTAAAGCGCGGGGCTGAGATGGCTAGTGAACAAGTGGAAGGTACGCAATGTTTATTCAGAACCTGCTATGACGTAGAGCTTTTCCCCTTAAAAATCACAAGCATTGACCAAAGCAACAGTCGAACAAGCTCATCTGTTGATGTGACACTTGCGACTGAACATGGGCTAGAGTTATCTCGTATCGGGTTAGATAAATTAAGGTTTCATTTACATGGTGAGATCCATATAACTAGAATTCTTTTCTTATGGATATTTAGATACTTAGACTACGTCGAGTTAGACGTGGGCGGTGGGTATAAACGTAAACTTGGACCTGAATTTGTTAAACCGGTTGGGTACCAAGACGACGAAGCGATACTGCCATATAGCGACAATTCATTTGCAGGTTATCGTTTGTTGCAAGAATATTTTTCTTTACCAGACAAATTTATGTTTTTTGATATTACGGGTCTCGATTGGCTAAAAGGGATACCACAAAGAAGTACCGTGAACCTTAAATTCCATTTTAAGAGAGCATTACCTGCCGAAGTTGTCCTGAAAGATAAGCACTTAAGGTTACATTGCACGCCAGCTGTGAACCTATTCGAAAAAGATGGTGATCCAATTCGGCTTGAACATCGCCGAAATGAGTATAAAGTTCGGCCACAGAGTGACAACCAGGAACACTACGAAGTTTATTCAATAAACCAAGTAGAAAGTTGGAGCAAAAATGAAAGGCGACGAAAATCTCTTATTGAATTTGAGTCCTTTGAACACCAAATAAATCAAAGAGATAAACGTGATTTCTACAAGTCAAAAGTTTCAGAGCGAGTGAGTGGAAGAGGGCTTGAGCGTTATATATCTTTTCATACCCACAATGGGGATATTGCAGACCTAGGAACCGAAACGGTTTTGATGAAGTTATTGTGCAGTAATGCAGATTTGTCTGAAAGATTGTCTGTAGGAGACATCATATATACCACACATAAATCTCCAACTTACGCCACGTTTAGTAATATTACTAAACCTACGCAATCTGTTAGCCCGCAAGTGAATGGCGAACTCCAATGGCAACTGATTGCTAATATGTCATTGAATTATCTATCGCTCTCTAATATTGATGTACTCAAGGTTTTACTGTCTACATATGACTTCCATTCTAGAGTGGATAGGCAGGCTCATAGGGCTTCGTTGCACAGGCTTGACGGCATTATCTCATCAGAAATGAAACCTATCGATAGAGTGTTTAGAGGGGTATCCGTTCGTGGTAATCAATTTAAGCTTAAGATGAACTCTAGTTTTTTTGTCAATGAAGGGGACATGTTTTTGATGGCAAATGTATTGAATGAGTTCATACGCTTATATTCAAGTGTTAACTCATTTACAGAGTTAGAAGTCTACGATGAACGCAGTGGCGAAAGCTACCAATGGGCAAGTTTAACTGGACAGCAAACAATCTTATGATTGATGAATTATCAGAAAAAATAAACGAATTTAGCTTTTTTCAAGCAGTTTTGTTGTTAGAGAAGCACTACCAACTATTACCGGGCAGTGATTTTGTAGCGGTTGGTGAAAACAAATATTTTTATCAAGAGAGAATTGCGTTTAGTGTCTCACCAAACCTCTGTTTCCCCAAAAGTGATATGGAATTCATCAGTCATATGGAAAGGTCTGGTGAGCACTATTCGAGAATTGAAACTAACTTCTTAGGATTACACGGTTCAAGTTCACCTTTGCCCGCGAACTATACAGAAAAATTAGTAGGTAGAGATGATGATGATAATCCAGTTAGAGACTTCTTTGATTTCTTTCATAATAGATATACCAGTTTAATCTATCGTGTTTGGAAAAAGTACCGTTATCATGTTCAGTATCAAAGCGATGCAACAGATGACTTTTCTGGGCGTATGCTGCACCTAGCAGGGTTGTCTAATGTTATTCAAGAGTCCGATACGATCGGGCTTGATCGTGCAAAGATTTTGTCTTACGTCAATCAGCTATCTACCAGGACACGCTCTCCGAAACTTATTTCTGGCATTGTTGCGCACTATTTTTCATTACCAAGTGTTCGAATCGAAGAGTGGGTCTTTCGAAGAGTAAAAATTGCCGAATGCCAAAGGAATCAATTAAATAGAACGAATTGTATTTTGGGTTCAAATTTACATTTAGGTAAGAGCATCCCAGATCTAAACGGTAAGTTTAATCTTTGTATTGATAACATTGATTTCGAGACGTTCCGAAAGTTCTCCTATGGAGGAGATTTCCATAAAACTTTAGTGGGGTTGATGCGTTTTATTCTTCGTGACCCCATGTCTTGGGATTTAAAGCTAACCGTTGATTTAGACTCAGTTCCAAAGAACCAACTCGGTCAAGGTGATGGGACGAGTTTGGGGCAAACTTTTTGGTTGGGTCAAGCAGGTACGAAAGATGCGAAGATTAGAGTAATTGGAGGCATTTAAAAAAGCCGCTCATAAGAGCGGCTTTATTTTTAACGACTGATTGGCTGGTGTAGCACTACTGTTGTATTGAGAGAGCGAATGCCATTGAAAGACTCTATCTCATTACATAAATGGTGTATTGATTGCAGATCAGGAGCTTCAATCAAAGAAATAATGTCGTAGGTCCCCCCAACAATGCTTGTAAGTCTGACTTCAGGTAGTTCTTTTAATGCATTACTTACATCATTTTTCTTACCTTTTTCACAAGAAATTAGCAAATAACTGGCCGCTTTTCTCCCGTCATTTTCTACTCTTATTTGTGCCGTATACCCTTTGATAATACCGGTCTTTTCAAGCCTGTTGATGCGTTCAGCGACCGCTGTTCGCGACAAGCCGATGTTGCGAGAAAGATTAGCAATCGATTCTCGCCCATTGGAGAGTAGATTCGAAAGAATTTTACGATCTAGTTTGTCTAAGCCTTGTAAACTAATGTTGGACATCATGTGTTCTGCCTTTTCTGAATTATTATTGTATTTGTATTTGTATTTGTATTTGTATTTTTACTATATAGCTTCGGGTAGAGTGAAGTTATACAGCTCCGCTAACGTAAACGGGTTTTTCTGAGTCAAAGGAGTGATTCGCAAGCTCAGATCTCTGCCTGATACTTTTATATCACTCACGAAGCTACCGTTATGGGTATTTGTTAACGTTGAGTCACCAAATAACCGATAGATAGCCCATTGACCATTCTTGCTTAGTACATGTTGTTTACCTTCGTCTGTTACATCTTGAATTGTTATACTGATATTGAAATCTCCATTTTGAGGAGGCCACTCAAGTTCGCGAATTCTGCTGGGACCATGGTAATAGTTGATATTTGAGTCCGCTATTTTTAAGCTTGCTCTGATCGCACTAGAATCAAGATCAAGTACCTTCGCACTAAATGGAAGGTACAAACGGTTTGTACTCTTGTTGATTAGTGTATCTCTGATGACATTGTAATTTCGTAACTGAACAAGCAGTTCTGGTGAGAGAGGCATAATTTCACCTTCTACTTGTTTTGGCGTCCATAGGTTTGTGTCATAAAAAGGAGCGAAATTTTTATCGATAAATGCATCAAGCAAGCCTCCCGATGCGAAAAGCAGCTCAAAGTCTTCGATCGAAATTTCTTCTGTTGCACTTAGATCAAAAGGGTACCTTCCTAAACCTAACTCTTTGAACTTAGAATAGATCTCACTATACCAAAGAGTCTGTATTCCTTTTGATGATTCAGAAATCATCACGGACCAGCTCTGGTTAACTACGTCTAAAAGCCAACTTCTTACTGGCTCAGGAGATTTTTGTGCAATTTGTTTTAAACGAATCAGAGGATCGGCATCCGTACTACTCATTCGGTGTTGTGCTGCAGACAACGCTGCCATTTGAGGGGCCGGTGCGTCTGCTATATCTTTCATATACGTACGAACTCTGCTCAGTGCAGTTATCGTTTCATCCCATGGTGTAGGGGAGTTAGGGGTTTCGTTAATTTGTAATTGATTCAAGATGTGGAAAGCTTGTTCAACTCTTTTCATTAATAAGTAGTCAGGCTTTACAAGTTCTTCAACGAGTTCTGGTGCTGCATTTACGGCACCAGCAAGTTTAGGGTTAACCTGGGCCATTAATGCATTCTGTTGTCCAACCGGGGAAAACTGAGTGTTTGTATAAACTTGTTTTAGAACGGTTGTCATAGGAGAAGAGGGACCAGAGATCAGATCAATGGCGTTAGTAATCTCCCCTATATTGTTATAACGCTTTACTTTTAGTTCGCTTAAAGCATTTCGCCAATAACTGATGTAGTCATCCGTATATTTTTTTCTTACTTGCTTCTTGAATGTCTCTTGTTCTTTGTCTGTTGGGATTACGTGGTTTGACAAACCCAATACCCAGTTGTCGGTGATGACTTGTTGCGACATTAAATCGACGCGAGGGCGGTAAAACGTACTGAAGCCTGTAGATGTGTAAACTTTATCGATTTCTAATCGTTGAGGATCCAAGTTGTCGTTGAAGACATTATTAAAGTCGAAACCGACTGCTCGCTGTAAATTCAAAGTGCCTAAATCAATGTCACCTGCTTGTTGTAACAAGCTGGCGTACACAAGATCTACATTTGAACTAGAGAGTAGAGAACGTCTTGTCGCACGCACCATATTCATGTTGATCGATACAGGTTCAAAATCAGTGCGGAAATATGCGTCCAAATATTTCATCACTGTCGTGATCGTGTCTGGTTGATCACTGAGTTTTTGGAGCGTTGACATCGTTTGCTGACGTAGAAATTTTATCTCGCGTTTTGTAGGATCATTCAACATTAAGTAACCTTTTAGTAAAGGCAGTGCATTATTAACGTTGTCTTGATTTTGTGTTAGTTGCAAACGATAACCTTGCTCAATTACTGGCATTAAGTGGTTTCTAATTTGCATTATGAGGGCGTTATAAGCGATTTTCGTACTTTCATCGAGACGACTTACATTCATATTCACAAGTTCATTATCTAGCGCTTGTGAGCCACTAAGCCATGCTTGATAAGATGGTTGTACAGTTTGGATCGCACTTGAAAGAGAACTTTCAAAAGAATTGCCTTTTGGGTAAGACGATTGTGAATCATCTATACCAATAAGCTGACTAATCACTCTCAGGTTGTCATCTAAAGTCGTTGAAAACAGGTAAGCACCACTACCTAGTAAAATAATGGAAGCTGCAACGGCTAGACGGCTCTGCCTCTGGATCATCCTAAGGTAAGTCTTGTTTTCACCTGCGAAATCAGATTCAGGCAGGATCTGAGAGTCCATTAAGAAACGCGTAAAATAGGGCGTTTCTGTTAACTGAGTATGTTCCGACGCAATGATCGGCAAGTTAAAGTAGTTGCTGCAACTCTTAGCTAATAGGTTGTATTTTCTACCACCTTGGATATTCGATATAAAAAACACTTCACGGATATCAAGAGAATAAGACCCAGTATTGAGTTCTGAAAGTCGTTCTATCACAGAAGCAATTTCAGACTGACACAATTCGAATTGTTTAGGGAATGCTAATATGGCTTGCTTCTCGTTAACTTCATTAGAGTGAGACGACGAATCTAACGCATTGCTCTCCATTACTTTTACTAAATTACGGAAGCTATCATGGTAGTACTCAACAAATACACCTTTAGCTTCCTTTAATGGAATTGATAGAAATTCAACCGAGGTCTTTAAAGAACTAAAGTGTATGTATTCCTTAAATCCTTCTAGCTTGTCGAGCTTAGACATCATTAAATATAAAGGGATCGCTGAAGATGTTTTTTCACTTACTGATTCTAATCGATGGTTAAGCGCGGTTAACGTGTAATCGATTTGTTCGGTTTCAGAGACAATTAGAAATTCAAAATCGATAAAAAACAAGCAACCAGAAAATGGCTTTCTAGGCTTGTGTTTAATGACCTCATCTACAAATGTGTTCCACAGAGCGCTATCGTTACTTGATACTTCTTGAAACAATAGGCGTTGATCCGGTTTGATATACACGGCGGAGTCTGACTCATACCATTCGAAAAAATCATTCTTTGCAGTACGAGTCTGATCCATTGGCTTGATTGCACTGGAGTTAAGTAGAAACTGAGTTCGACCCGCGTATTTATTGCCAATCATTAAATAGATTGACTTTTTATTGGAACCAGAAAGAAGCGGACGGATGACCATGGCTAATGCTTCTTCTTCTGTTTCCAGCTTTAGGGCTTTAGTGTTGTTTTTCTTTTTTAGCCACAACGTTACCTGAAACAACGAATAGAAAATTGTTATAGCACCTAAAGCAATCCATAGGTAAAACTTGTCTGTTATATCTAGCCAAAGGATATAGATTGCAGCGATCGTAGCAGCAAGAAAGAGGAAAATGGCCGTTGATATAACAACAGGGTTCCTCATTAGTTTGTGTTTTAACATAAGCCTATTTCGTTGTTTTGAGTTTGTTGTAATACCGAGTCTTAAGACGGTTTTATGAGTTTTACGGTTTATTTGCTGACAGATCTGATTCTAAGGTTTTTATTTTGTGTAAATAGACGTTCAGTATCCGAAGAGATTCCCTATCTGGCAGGGTAGA
>NZ_JBFRTR010000122.1:0-6487 GCF_041474215.1 Vibrio sp. 10N.222.52.C12 | reverse complement strand
TTTGTTTCAGTAAGTTCGGTGGTAATTCTCTATCTGTAACCGTTGATAAACTTAGCTCGGCGGCAACGAGCTCATGTGTGTTTGTATTGACTGCAATATGAAGCTTTCGCCAGACTCTACGCTTCCCATCCGTCCCGTGTTTTTTGACTTTCCATTCACATTCACCATAAACCTTAAGGCCAGTAGCATCGATGGCTAGGTGCCGTATTGCTCCTCTAGCTTTAGTCTTAAATGAGGCCTCAACTTGCTTGGCTCTACGAATGATGTAGGTGTAATGCGGACAACTTAACGGCACATGGGCTAACCAAAATATCGAGACTACAAATCCTTGCAGCGCTGTCAGTGGCATAGAGAAAACTCGTTTCACCATGAGTGCTGTCGTGATAGCTAAATCATTGAACCGACATGGCCTAAACGCGCGCTTATTCTGTTTGCTCTGCGTCCACCCGACTATTGTCTCTTTATCAATCCAAAAGGTCAGAAAGCCTCGATTAATAAATGATTGGTTGTATTGTAACGAGGTTTAGGCACAGAGCTACGAGAGGGGGTGGGCGTAGCTGAACAGGTCGTAGGTTCTAGGTTTAGTTCGATTGAATTACACAACAAAGCCAACTCTCGATATGGAATAGAACGCTATCTAGATAATGAAGAATAATAGGCAGCAATATCTTTTAAATCTTGTTCAGAAAGTCGACTTAATTGAGCCTTCATCATGTCAGCGTAGGCACCTTCACGTTGGTCGTTCTTATACATTGTCATAGTATTGAACAAATAGAGGCGGTCTTGCCCTTTAAGGTCTGGGGAGTTTTTATTCGTGTTGTCGCCAGCAACTGAATGGCAAAAAACACAACTCGGGGATTTCAGTTTACCGAGTTCTGGATCACCAAAGTTGTCTGCGTGAAGTGTGAAAGAGAGGGAAGCAGTTAGTAAGATTAGATACTTGTTGTACACGTATATACTCCTGTGAAAACAAAAGTATAAAGCTTCCCCTTAGGGGAAGCTCAAGTATTAATAGCGATAGATGAGAACTTTGCTGAGAGTTACAGCGCTTTTTCTAATTCCGTTAGGAATCGAGCAATGTCTTCTGTACTAATATCACGGTGAGTAACAAAGCGAACAGGATTACCTGGTGACATAGTAATACCTTGTTCACCTAGCTCTCGTGCGATGCGGTTGATATCTACTGATTCATCTAATTTAGCAAACACAATGTTAGTTTGAATGAAATCAGGGTTAACAGAAAAGCCTTCTAACTTGCTTAGGCCGATCGCTAGGTTTTTCGCGTTCTCGTGGTCAGCTTTAAGTTGAGCAACGTTCTCAGTCAGTGCCATTTTACCTGCTGCAGCAAGAATGCCTGCTTGACGCATACCGCCACCAACCATTTTACGTAGTCGACGTGCTTTAGCGATGTACTCTTTACTACCAAGTAGCAGAGAGCCAATCGGAGCACCTAAACCTTTAGATAAACAAATCGTCATCGAATCGAAGTGTTGCGCGATCTCTTTAATGTGAACGTCTAACGCGACTGCCGCATTGTATACGCGTGCACCGTCTAAGTGCATCTGTAAACCATGTTGGTTTACGAACTCACGAGCTTCCGCTAGGTAAGACATTGGCAGCACTTTACCATTGATCGTGTTTTCTAAACTAAGAAGCTTAGTACGAGCAAAGTGGCTGTCGTCTGGCTTAATCGCAGCAGCAAGCCTTTTAAAATCTAAAGTGCCGTCTGGGTTGTTCTCGATTGGTTGAGGTTGAATCGAGCCCAATACCGCCGCGCCACCGGCTTCGTATTTGTAGTTGTGCGCCTGTTGACCACATAGGTATTCATCACCACGCTCACAGTGCGCCATTAAGCCAAGAAGGTTGGCTTGTGTACCTGAAGAGGTAAACATTGCCGCTTCAAAGCCTGTCTCATTTGCTGCCCACTGTTCTAGTTCGTTGACGGTTGGGTCATCGCCATAAACATCATCGCCCACTTCTGCGTTTGCCATTGCGTCACGCATAGCTTGCGAAGGTTTAGTTACGGTATCAGAACGAAAGTCCATGTTTCTCTCCTAGAATACTTTAGGTAGCCATATAATTGGCTATAGATGGCCACATAGTTGGGCTTTACTTAAACAAGCGATAGTTTTGGTATCAGTGATTTGATCGTGTCGTATTTTATCGTGCAGTTCTTCTAAACTCAGTTCGATCACTTCTATTACTTCATCGTCATCGCATTCAAAGCGGGTAGTGAGGCTTAAGTCTTTTGCGACAAACAGATGTTGTATCTCATCACAGAAGCCAGCCAAAGGGGTGACTTGCCCCAAGCTTTGAAAAGAAGTTGCACTGTAACCTGTTTCTTCTTCCAATTCGCGCTGAGCACATTGAAGAGGTGTCTCATCTATTTCCATCGTGCCTGCGGGTAGTTCCAAAAGCCATTTCTTTAGAGAAGGGCGGAACTGGTTAATGAGGATGATTTTTCCAGACGAAGTGATAGGAAGAATAACTGCCGCGCCAGGGTGGTTTATTGTTGTATGTTTTACCACGACGTTCGTAGGGAGCGTCACGTTCTCTTCTATGAGAGAAATACTTTTCCATTTATGGATAACTTTACTCATGCAGTCTGGCCACATTCCTTGCCAATTTTTCGTATAACGGAAGACGTGCACCACCATAACGTCTATGGTGTCGAAAATAAAAGAAAAATTAGGGTTAGCAATAGATTTAGTTTCACGCCGTTCGTGATGTTACTCTCATAATTGGAATCTATGATTGCGCCAAAATTACCGACGTAACCATCTGATATAAATGCAACTCAATAATAAAATGCACTTGTAACAAAGCGCTAACAAATGTATAAAAACAATTCTACACTCTCAACTGTTCAAAGATTTTCGGAGTAACGCATGAACCCTTCTATTTCTTCACATGCTGACAAGGCGCTACTCTCTGAAAGAATCAATAAATTAGCGCATGCTCTGTCTGATGGTGTCTACGAAAGAGAAGACACCATTAAGCTTTGTTTACTGGCTGCTTTGGCTGGTGAAAGCGTGTTTCTATTAGGCCCTCCGGGCATCGCAAAAAGCCTTATCGCGAAACGTCTCATTCAGGCTTTTGATAACAGCAGCTATTTCGAATATTTGATGACTCGTTTCTCTACTCCCGAGGAAGTGTTCGGCCCACTAAGTATCCAAGAATTAAAAGACAACGGTCGTTACGTAAGACTAACCGAAGGCTACCTACCAACTGCACAAGTCGTCTTCCTCGATGAGATCTGGAAAGCCGGCCCTGCAATCCTAAACACGCTACTTACTGTCGTTAACGAAAAGACTTTCAAAAACGGCAGTGATATTGAACGTGTACCGATGCGTCTACTAGTATCGGCATCCAACGAACTTCCAGATGAAGACAGCGGCTTGGAAGCACTTTATGACCGTATGTTGGTACGCGTGTTCGTGAACCGTATTCAAAACAAACAAAACTTCAAATCGATGCTGACGACGGGTACTTCTCAAGAAGCGGTAATTCCAAAAGGTTTGGCGATTACGGACATTGAATACCATCAATGGCAGAAAGAGCTCGATAAGCTGGAACTGACAGACAATTCGTTTGATAAGTTGTTTGAACTAAAAACCATGCTTGAAGAGACGGTTAAGAAGCAAGGCTCTGCTTCAGAGTCAGAATTGTATGTATCAGACAGACGCTGGAAGAAGGCCGTTAAACTATTGAAAGCGAGTGCGTTCTTTAGTGGTCGCGATAGCGTGAACCCGCTGGATATTATGCTTCTGCAAGATTGTTTGTGGCATAGCCCAGAATCACGTGATGTGGTTCGTAGCGTGGTGAAAGACTTTGCATTGAACCGAGCGTTTGATCAACAAGAGTCGAAAGCTCAAATTGAAATGTCTCGTGAAGAGTTAGAAGAGATTCAAGACGATGTTGAATCAACGTTGTCGGTGTCACTTTCTATGGAGTCAACCAGTGGCTTGTTGCGTAAAGATGTTTACCAGAATGACATCAAGAACGCGAAAATGTACAGTGTGGGCAGTGCTTACAATCTAGTGAAACTGGTTATGCTGCAAAGCAACATGTCGGTTTCTGAATCTGAGAAAGGCGATAGCCGTTGGGTATACGTAGCCAAAGACGATTTTGATCGTGTTCTTAAAGAAGGTCACGGTGATATTTACGGTTACGTAAACGAAAATAAAAACCTATGCCGTTTAAAACTCGACTTGGATGCATCAAACCAATTAGTGATTAAAGACATCGCCAATCGCTCTGTATTGGTGAGTGTGGTTACTACTGACGGTTTAGACCAAGAACTGTACAACAAGTGGTTGAGTGGCGCTGAGAAAGCCTTAGAACAGTTAACTGAAGCTGAATTCAAGTTAAAACGCGTTCGTACTGAATTCCATGATGCATTACCTCATAACTATATTGACCCTGATTTACCAAAAGCGATGGAAGCAAGTTTGCAATCGGTAACGCAAGATCTTGAAACCACGAAAGTGAAGAGTGCCAAGATCGCTCAGCGTATTAAGTTTATGAGCCAGTACTTCGAGTAAGAGGAGAGCATATGTTAGGAGCAGACGGCTTAAACCTCGCTTTGATGGTGGCTGATTCAGGAATCATTGATACCGCGATGAATGATCTCATCGCTCGTTCTCAAGTCATGATGGCTGCAGAGAACAAAGGTGTGAAAACATCAGTGAAAAACCACTTAGTCAAATGGCGCGGTAAAGTAAAAAAACGCGTCACCAAGGTGTGTGAAACTGATCGATTCCAAGAGGAAATCGCCCTTTATCAAGAAGTGATTTACTGGGATGAACCTCAGTTCTTTGATGAGATAGACAGTGTTATCAAAAAGCTCGAGTGGCACTCAGCGTTTTATCTACAAGCTCGACGCCTTATGGAGAACAACAAGGGTGTTTATAACGCGATGTTTCCACACTACTTTTGCGACCAATGGTACCAATCACTTTCTGATGCGATTAAACAAGCTCAAGTAACTGAACTTGAAACAAGCAAAGAAAAAGTCTTAGCCGATCTTTATCAGCGCATGGAAACCATGAAAAACATGGATAAAGTGACTGAGTCGGGTGATGAAGGCAGTGTAGGGCGCTTGTGGGACATGGCTTCTGCCAAATTAAGCAAAACAGACCTTACCATCATGAAACGTCATGCTGAGTTCTTGAATAAGCACAAGGGCTTGCAAGAGATCGCTGAAAAGCTAGGCCGTATGGCTGGTGAGGAAGATGATCCTTCGCTACACAAAGCCCCTGTAGAAGAATTGCAGGTGGTTGAAGAGAAAAGCGATGAAGCGGTCGATGATATTGTCGGGATTCATGAAAGTGATGACCTTAACAAGATGCTGCCAAACGAAACCATGTTCTTAGCTTATCCTGAACTTGAGGTTATCTTTTACAAGCACTTGGCCGACAAGCGTTTACTGAGCTATCGCTCGCAAGGTAAATCACGCACGTTACGCAAAGTGAAGGCGCAAAAACCAGATAGCAAGAACATCGATATTGAAAAGGGCCCGTTTATCGTCTGTGTGGACGCTTCGGGTTCTATGAGTGGTTTCCCTGAGCAGTCTGCTAAAGCAATGGCTTATGCCTTAATGCAAATTGCTCTTGCAGAAGAGAGAGACTGTTATGTGATTCTTTTTTCTTCTGAGCAGATTACCTATGAGTTAACAAGGCAGGATGGCCTTCGTGAAGCGAGCGACTTCCTAAGTTACTCATTCCACGGTGGTACGGATTTGGAACCTGTTCTTATGAAGTCGATTGACTTGATGACGGGTGATAAATACAAGAATGCCGATTTAATCGTACTTTCTGACTTTATTGCACCTAAACAATCAGACGAAATGATTGCTCAGGTTGAAAAGTTGAAAGAACACAAAAACCGTTTCCATGCAGTTAGTCTTTCTAAGTATGGCAACCCTCAACTTATGACTATGTTTGACCACTGCTGGGCGTATCATCCGAGTCTTGTCGGTCGTTTTATGAAGAAGTGGTAGCGCTAGAACATCTTGTTTAACTCGATTTTGCTGTGTGTTTTTTGATTAAAGAGATCGAACATGCAGCAATTTGATTTAAATGTCAGCAAACGGAATTTAAATTCACTTTTTTGTTTGACTATCTCCCCTCAATCCGTAAAGTAGGCACCCGAACACAGCGGTGCGGCTTACTTAAGTCCCTAAAGTGTTGAATTAAAAAGGCGCCTTGGCAGAGTGGCTATGCAGCGGATTGCAAATCCGTGGACCTCGGTTCGACTCCGGGAGGCGCCTCCATTCTTTTTCTTAGCTTGATAAGTTAAGAGATATTAAGAATGAAAATGCGATACTAGCTCAGTTGGTAGAGCGCAACCTTGCCAAGGTTGAGGTCATCGGTTCGAACCCGATGTATCGCTCCAAATTTTGTAGTGTTGATTCATTTTGACATTAAGATGGTGTTTTACTTTTCAGTAATCGGCATCGCAATAAAAAATTGCGTGCCCTGGTGGT
>NZ_JBFRTR010000121.1:0-21092 GCF_041474215.1 Vibrio sp. 10N.222.52.C12 | reverse complement strand
TCCTTTGGCAATACCACCAGTCAACTCAGCAGTGGTGGCACGTTACAGGTCATTGACCCGGATCACGATCAAGCCGGTTTTATCGCACAAACCATCACTACCGCCGAAGGTGGTCGGTTCAATATCAACGCACAGGGCCAATGGTCATACGATATTGACAATGATAAAGTCCAACATTTAGGCGCAGGGGAAAGCTTCCAGCAAACCTTTACCGTTGAATCTATCGATGGCAGTGCTAAAAAAGATATTACAGTGACCGTTCATGGCACCAATGATGCTCCCGTCGCATCGGCTGAAGTGCGTTTAGCGAATGGCTTGGAAGATACCCAAATAGTCCTCACCCCAGCACAGCTACTGGCCAATTCTAGCGATGTTGACGACAACGATATTGGCAAATTATCCATTGAAAACCTACAGGCTGACCATGGTGCTATTGCGTTAAATGCCGATGGCACATTTACCTTTACCCCAGAAAAAGACTATAACGGCGATGTACACTTCAGCTATGACGTTAAAGATGCTCACGGTGGTGTGACCCACACTGGCGCATCAACGACGCTCTCGGCAGCTGGCGATGCTGCGATCTTCACCGGAGATAAAAGCGGTCAAATTACAGAAGATCGCCATGTACAAGGTGATGCTCAACATACGATATTTGTCACTGGCGTGTTGAATGTTATCGATCCTGATGCCAGTGAAGATCATTTTTACGCCACTCGTAATGCCCATGCGGTCAGTGATCCCTATGGCGGTCATCTGACCATTGGAAAAGCCGGTGATTGGGCTTATTCGGTTCCCAATGCCAATATTCAGCACTTAGCGGCAGGGCAAGTCGAGCAGGTTCAATATGAAGTAACGACCGCTGGTGGTGATAAACAAATTATTACCATCAATGTGCATGGCACTAATGATAAACCAACAGTTTCTGAAGCTATCGCAGGTGCACATAACATTGATGAAGATGCTGCAAATGCGACCTCTGGGCAAATTATTATCAGCGATGTTGATCATAGCGATCAACATTCTGTCAGTATTGATAGCCAACATCAGCCACAGTATGGTTCTGTTACCTATAATAGCAATACACAAACTTGGGTCTACACACTTAATAACAGCAATAGCCATGTTAATGCTTTAAATAATGGTGAACAATTGACCGATAAGTTTTCTCTATTAGTCGATGATGGACACGGGGGCATTACAACTCAAGAAGTTGAAATGCGCATTGATGGACACAGCGATGTTCCACCAATGCCAACCCTAGTTGCCCCTGCAAAAATTACCGGCAGTGCAGGCAATCAGGACCTGCATGCCTCAATCGGAATTCCTCCAATTATTCACCAAGGAACGCCTACGCCAATGACAGGCTGGGGAATATCAGATCACCACGGACACTCTCTCACTGCATTACACGGTCAATTTGGTACTTTGCATGTCAATCCTGCAACCGGAGAGTTGAGTTACGATTACCAACAAACTTCATCAGGCGTCGTTAAGACACATACAGGAGGCTCTTACGGTAGTGGTACAGACGAAACCGACTCGTTTGTTTTAACCCTAGGAGGCGATCAAAACTCACAAGTCGCGGTGCACCTACATTTGCACTCGCAATCCGTCCATGGAAACAGCGGACATCACATTGACCAAACCACACTAACTGGCATGGATTTATCGCCAATCGCTCCATCACCTCCTCCAGCACCCGGCATGAGCCAAGCGGATGAACCGGATGCCTCTTTCAGCACCCCTGATGAAGTTACTCTTAATTTTGATGAGGTGACGGCAAACCTAGAACATACAGCGATAGGCGAACACGAACAGCGTTCTGGTGCCCATGCTTACCTAGACGCTCTGGGTATTAATGCTGACTCGCCGTCTATAGATTCACCGTCACACAATGTACCAGTAGCGCATGATATCGATATCATTTTCAGTGATGCCGAGAGTGCTTATGGGGCTGAGCAAACTGACGATGGTATGAGTGATGGGCTGTCTCACCATACCGATAACCCATCTATTGATGATTCTTTACACCATCATAATGACGTTGACGGACTGCCTGACATAGACCCAAATAACTAGAACATCACCCCTTCGGTTAGATAAAAAAAGGAGCACGGCATGTGCTCCTTTTTTATGCAAGCCAGAGTGGAGGACTTTACCTCTCTCCAAACGCCACGCTAACATTGGTATAAATCGGTTTCCATAAGTATTGGAACACCGACTTCTCGCCAGTTGTGATGTCTACTTCACCCGTCATACCCGGCAGTATGGAAAAGCTTTCAGGGTTATCACGGAAGTAAGGCGTATCAACCGACACTACAACTTCATAATAAATCTCGCCACGTTCGCTTTGACTTGTGGTCGGTGAAATACTCTCAACCGCCCCTTTTAGCGCCCCAAAGCGGCTGTAATCGAACGCATCAATCTTGATACGAGTCGGCTGCCCTACACTCACAAAACCAATATCTCTTGGTGACAAACGCGCTTTAAAGTCGGCTTTCCCACCAACAGGAACGATTTCAACCACAGTGCCACCTGGCTGAATAACACCACCGTTTTGCGTGCTTGGCAGGCTTTGCACCAAGCCTTGTAGCGGTGACACCAACATGGTGTTGGTCAATTTAGCTTGGCTTGAACGAACTCTAGCATTCAATGCTGATAAGTCAGAGACGGCTTTAGAACGATCATCGCTCACTTTAGCTTTCGCCTCCGCCAGAAGCTGTATAATTTTTTGGTCATTACTGTCAGCTTGTCTAATCAATACCGACTTCTTACCACGAGCTTCTTCGATTTTCTGTTCGATACTGGCCAATTTTTGTCTCATTTCAAGCACACGTAAACGTGAAATGTTACCCGCTTTATAACCCTTCTCCAGTATGTTCAACTCTTGCTTAGTCGCATTTAACTCTTTCTCATAACTCGGCAAGGCCTTTTCTACGCTACGAAGCTGCTCTGCAATTTGCTCGCTCTCTTTCTCAAGCACCACACGCTTTTGGAAGTAGAGGGCTTTTTGCGCGTTCAGCTGCGCTTTTTGTTGGCTGACGATCTCTGGGTAATCGACCTCAAACTCAGCAAGGTTAGGCTCACGTTGCTCAAGCAGCGCATTCATACGTTCCACACTGGCTAGAAGCGTCACTTGTTGGGACTTTAGCTCTTCAAGGGCGGTACGCTGGAAAGTGGCATCAAACTCAACAAGCGGCTGGCCTTTCTCAACCAACTGCCCTTCTTTAACGAGAATTTGCTTTAACTTCCCGCCAATCGCGCTTTGTAATACTTGCTTCTCGCCTTCTGGAATCACAGCACCTTTGGCTTTGGCGATTTCATCAACTTGAGTGACTACAGACCAAGTGGCAAAAGCAATAACACATAAGGCAACCGACCATGTGGCCAGCGCCAATGTACGAGCCGTATTTTGTGATTCAACAAGTTCACCGTAGCGCTTGCCCTTCTCGATAGATTGTTTAGTCATTAGCGACTCCTTGCTTAGACTCTGATTGTTCTTGTTGGGCTGTATTTTGTTGAGCAGACGCCTCTTGAGTTGACGGCTGTAGCTCTTGAGATAACGGTTGCTCAGATAACTGCGGTTCTTGAGAAGCTTGAGGCTCTGAAGGCTGTTCCTGCTTCGAAGACTGCTCCGGCTCTAATGGGCCTGCATAAACTACAGCTCCTTCATTTAACACCACCACTTTATCGGCAAGCTTGATTAAATCCGGATCGTGGGACGTGTAGATCACCGTTGCTTTTCCTTTTTTCGACTGCACAAACTCACCAAATATACGTTTAGCATTTGGGTGAGCATCAGGCACAGGATTATCCATTAAGAACATTGGGTAGTCATAAACCAGCGCTTTTGCATCAATGAGGATCTGCGCGACGCTGCCAGACAACATGTCAAAAAGGCTGTCCGGTTGAATACTACTGATGGAGGTGTCTAGCCCACCTGACAATGTCTCGAACCAACGCTTTCCGCCGACCATTTCAATTGCAGAGATCATTTTCTGATCTTCGACTTTGTGACCGTCGTTTAGCCACTCTCGAATACTCAGCGTAAGCAAATCAGGATATGCGGCTCGAATGAAACACCAGTGGCGATAAAGCTGCGGATCGTATTGAACGAGGTTAACGCCTTCAAGCTCAACCATGCCGTTTTGGATAGGCTGCAAGCCAGACAGCACTTCAATTAATGTTGATTTACCGCTCCCAGAAGGGCCGGTAATCGCGACAATTTCACCGGCTTCAATATCAAAACTCACACCATTCAAGGCAGGGCGACTCTGTTTGGGATAGCGCAGTGTCACTTGGTCTAATTTCAAGTTAGGCGCTACCACAGGTAACGGGTGATGCTGGTAACTGAATTCACGCTCAGACGGCTGAGACAAAATACGGTTCACTTGCAGCTTGGATTGATTAAAGCTATTAAAACGCATCGCGCTGTTTGCCAACACCTGAGCTGGGCCAGTCACCTTAGATATCAACATCATTGAAGCAATCAAACCACCGGGCGTCATCACTTGTTCAAAAATAAGTCCTATTCCTAACCCCATCACGGCGAGTGTCGACCCCACACCAATGAAATAGTAAATCGAGGTGTACCGACTCTGGAGAACCGATTGATTAAAGGTCACTGTTGAAGCAAGAAGATTGGCTTTTTTGAAACGTTGAATCCAGTGCTCTGAGAATCCAGCACTGCGAATAAAGGCAAGCTTGGATGACAGCTCATTAGTCATGTTTTGACGATTCGTACCTGCCACTGTCGATTGCATCGAGCGCTTGCTGCTAGAGCGTATCGAACGTTTTGCTAGCAAGTAATAAAGGATTAAAGAGACGACTGGAACCAGTACCAACCATCCGCCTAAAACACCTATCGCAAGTACAAAAATAAGAATGAATGGTAGGTCAAATAACGCATTTCCTAATGGCCCCGATAGCACACCTGAAATACGCTCTGACAACATCACTTGGTTTTGCTGACTAGAAGAAGCTGTTTGCTGATTTTGAGCATAGCTATTACGAAGCAGACGCTGCACGAGGGATTGAGAAATCTCACGACTTACTCGGTTCGAAACTGAAGCAAACACGCGGCTACGTAATGTTCTCAACCAACCCATCATCACAAACAACAACGCCGCGCCAATGGCGATACCTTGCAACTCATGCCCTGCATCACCACCAATCACATGGTCATAAATCGACATCGTGATGAAAGGAACGGCAAGCGCAAATAAGTTAGTGATAAAGCTGACCAACAACAATTTAGGAATGATGGGACGAAACGCATGTAACCTTTCGCCAACCCAATCAGGAGAGGCCTTCTCTAATGGTGGCCCTTCGATAACGATGCAAAACTGTGGGATCTGGGTAATGTCGTCATTGGCATTAAAGGCAACAAATTGCTTGGATTCCAAATGACCAGAGACCAGCTCATGTTCACCAAGTACCAGTAAGACCAATTTATGTTCACCAACTTCATCTAGGTTGGCAACCAAGCGATAAGGCAGTGCAAGCCTGTCGAACAAGGCAAACATATCGTCGATTGATTCAATGCCATTTTCATCGACCCATTGATGTGCGAACAACTGGATATTAGCATTAACTTCCAACTGCTTAAGAACGGAAAGGCTCTCGGTTTCTAAATGATTCATCACCTCTTGTCGACCGCTGGTATCTGCACGGTTGTTCGTACCTGAAGGGTTACCAATATCTAAACGATTCATACGACGGCCTCCTGATTGCTCTCGCTGTCGACCGTAATAGCTCGACTTTCCACTGTAATGATTCGATTAGCAAATTCGCGAAGCTTCGAATGGTAGCTCACCATCAGTATCGTGCGTCCTGCCGTTACTTCTTCTTCCAACACCTTAGCTAGATTCCCAAGGGCGTCTAAATCAAGTGAAGAATCCGGCCTTTCCAACATGATTATGGGTTTATCACTTGCCAATTGAGCCGCGATATTGAGCATTTTCACGTTACCCATACTCAACAAAGAAGCACTCGTATGGCCAATTTGTGTCTCTAGTCCATCGGGTAATCGAGTAATCTCTTTAGTTAAACCCAAACGCTTTGCATAGTCACTGGCGCTTTGCGTTTTCTCAGGGTCAAACCCGCACAAGTTGTCGAGAATAGTACCCGACACCAACTGCCCTTTAACGCCACAGTAGGCCGCAATATTGGTTACGGATGCGATTGAAACTGCAGCTCCGTTAATGAAGCACTCACCCGCTTTTAGATCATCAATACCTGCAATCGACGACAATAAATGACTGTTGGTGTGGCGATCCTCACTCTCTAACAATATCAACTCACCTTTATTCAGTGTGACATCTGCATGAGCAAGTTCACCGTATCTTTCAACGGTCGCTTGCTTGATTTCCAACACCTCAAAGTCAGATAAGTGGCTTTTAGCTTGCTCAGAGTCTGAAGACTCACCTATCGATAAGTCACTCAATTTTTCTATTGCCTGATTAGCACTGTGTATTGAATTAAGCTTAATTCGAACTCCCACCAAAGCACTTAAAGGTGCAACCGCTCTGCCAGATAAGATAGAACATGCCGCCAAGCCACCAGTAGTTAACTGACCATCCAACACCCACAAGCTCCCCGTAATTACGAGTAAAACCGACGTGGCTAATGCGGCAAGCTGAATACATTCTTGGGCAAAGGCGTTCTGTTCTTCTTCTCTCGCTTTAGACTGAGAGCGAACGTTATTGAGGGATTTAAACTGATTGAAGATTCGAGACTCAACAGCCTGACGTTTGATTCCTTGAATGGTTTGGCTCAGTAAAATCAAAAATGCTTTTCGCTCCTGCTCATCTTGGGAAGCTTCTTCACTTAGACTTTTAACGCGAATAGAAGATAACCAAACAATTCCGAGAGTAATCAGCCAAACTGCCAAAGGTATCGCCACCAGCTCACCGCCGATGTAAGCCACCAAACCCAAGAAGATCAATGCGAAAGGCAAATCAATAAAGCCTGCAATCACACCACCGGAATACCAATCTTTGACTTTGGATACAGAGCCGAGTCCTTCTTCTACACCGCCAACACCTAAATGACGAAGATGACTTGATGAAGCATTAGTCACCCTTTCAACCATGGTTTGATAGGTCGCTTTCTCGGTATTACTGGCCGCAGCAGACAAAAGCCAAGTTCGCACAAACCGAATTAGCGCTTCCATAGCGACAGCCAACGTCGCACCCGCTAATAACAGAGTGGCAGTCCCATAACTCTGGTTAGGTAAAATACGATCGTAAATTTGTAAAACCGTTAACGGAACGGCGAGAGAGAGAAGATTTATGAGTAAAGAAGGCAGTAGGACTTTCCCCACCACCCCTTTGTTTTTCATTGAACTTGCGGGCATACACAATCCTTATCCATGCTTATGAAATAAGATTGGTACACCATGTTGAGTATTGCAAGGTAACGGACTGATTTAACGTGTTTTTCAATATAAATATGACACAGATCTTTCTACACAAATCTGTGGCTATACCCGTACCTTAAAAACGCTCCTTACAAATGCTCGTTACAAGCGCTCCTTACAAACAATTGTCGTAATCCGTTATCGCCTGCTTTAACTTTGAAAAGTCTGAGTTACATAAATGCGGTTTCAGCGCTTCAAATTTATCTGAGGGCCACTCGTATATCTTCATTGAAATCAGCTCATCAATAACGGACTCATCAAAACGATGTTTAACGACTTTCGTAGGCGAGCCCGCTACAATACTGTAGGGAGCGACGTCTTTAGTCACCACACTATTCGCTGCAACTACAGCGCCTTCACCAATCGTCACACCGGGCATCACCATCGCTCTCATGCCTAACCACACCCCATCTTCAATGTGAGTGCCACCTTTGCCAATGTAGGCATCGTCGATGACATCCATAAATGGGTACAGCGAAAACCAATCAACTCTGTGGGTATGGTTGCCACCCATCAAAATCACGACCTCTGCGCCAATACAGACATAATCACCGATATAGAGTTCGTCGATTTCCCATCGAGGCTCCCACTGACGGCTGACTTCGTCGCCGTGTAAATAGCGCACTACCGATTGTTCAAAACCATTATCCCAGCAATCGCTGTAATAACTGTGTTGACCTTTTACATGAATATTGGGGTTGGTTACGACTTCATGCAGCAACTCGAATCTGGACCAATGCTTCTTTTGCATTTTTACCTCTGAATAATCTATTTAGTTTTATTCGTTAACTATCAAAATGTTCGACGATGCAAATCCAAGGTGCACAAACTAACGCCCTATAAACACAGGGTTCACTGGGATGAATAGTGAGTATCACGCTTAAATCATAGCAATGTCGCTAAAACTAAAGAGACGTCAGTAGATTCGAGGTTGCTTAAGAAGAGGAAGTAGTTTCAAAGTTTACTCAGTTTTTATCGATAACTTGGTTGGATAATTTACAGGCGTAGTGTAACTGTTTAGTCGCGCCAATTTGACAGGAAGATGTGATTAATAAGGTTTCAAATTTCGTTTCGTGGAATACGGAATGAACAAGAGCCTGCGCGATTACACAGGCTCAAACTTAGACTCAGCTATAAATTTCGGCTCACGCTTGGAGCTGGGTTCAGCGACTACATTCGAGCAAGCTGTGCTTTTCTGTCTTTATTCACCACACAAAAGTTACCGCGCTTAGTACGACATTTAGAGCATCGTTCGCATTCAACAGGGCTTCTATCCCCTTCCTTCCAACGCTTAACTAAATGGGGTTCAGAAAGCAGCGGTCTTGAAAGCGCGAAGTACTCAATGCCCGTGTTGTTTGCAATCGCTTCGATAGCATCAAAATCCGTTAGACCACCAACCGTGATCACTGGGATATTAACGTCTTGGCTGATCGCGTGACCATACTCATGGAAGTAGCCTTCAGCTTGAATGGTAAAACCATCGTGCGACTCGCCAATCATAGTGTCTGCTTTGCCATGAATATTGCCTGACACGACAATGCCATCCACACCCACTTGTTCAAGCTTTTTACACACAATACGTGTTTCCTCAAAGGTGACACCACCTTCAAAAAACTCCGAAGCTGTAAGCTTAACTAAAATTGGGAAGTCGTCGCCCACCAGCTTGCGCGTCGCGGTATAGATCTCTAACAAAAATCTCATGCGGTTTTCTAAGCTACCGCCGTATTCATCTTCACGTTGGTTGTAATAAGGGCTTAGAAATTGGTTAATCAGGTAAGTGTGAGCGGCATGAATTTCAACGCCATCAAAACCTGATTTCTGTGCTCTCAAAGACGCTTGAGCAAAGGCATCAACAATGTAGTTGATCTCGCCTTTGGTCATCGCTTTGCCTAGTGTTTGAGTTCCTTTTTCTGGAACCTCACTTGGTGCGTAGATTACTCGTTCACCAAGATCATGTGTGGTTTTGGTGCCACCATAAGCCAACTGCATCACGATTTTAGAGTCGTTGTCGTGCACCAGTTGAGTCAGCTTCTGATACTCTTCAATGAATGAGTCGTTATACATACCCATCATGCCTGCATTCGGCTTTTCTTCTTCAACAATGTTCGCGTAGCCCGTCACGATCAGGCCGACTTCACCTTGAGCCAACTCTTCATAGATAGCGTACAGTTTATCTGTCATATGCCCATCTTCGGTGGCCATATTTTCCCACGTTGCACTTCTCATGAAGCGATTCTTTAGTGTCATCTTGCCAATGTGGGTTTCTGTAAACAAAGTGCTCAAGTGTCTTCCTCTCAAAATCGTGTTACGCAAGTTACCCATTAAGCATGGGCACTGATTCAGGCGGATACTACAGAGAATAAGGCAGCGAAAACTTAATCTAGATTAAGAGAGCGGCACTCTCATGTGAGAAAGATATAGAAAGCATCAAAAAGAGATAAAAAAGATTGGAGAAATGGTAACAAAAGAAAGTCGCTAAGTTTTAATAAGCGACTTTGTTCAATTTAATCTGGACTAAGTCAATGGTTCTTACGAGAGGTGTCCACCTGCGAATTTCTGCCTGCTAACAGTTATTTGAACTCATAGGTGTAAGACGCGCCAACACTGTTATTTTCACCGAAATCGTCCTCAGCAAAAATAGTGAAGAAGTTGAATGATTGAGCGTCACTCAACTTGTAGCTAGCACCGCCGCCTGCCCAATACCCTGAATAATCATCAGACCCCATTGAACCGCCACCGAAGCCCATGATAGACCATTCATCAGTAATCGTTTTTAAACCAAACGCACCAATGTAGCCACCGTGTGTTGAGCTCGACATCAATACATAGTCAGAACCAACATTATCATCATCGAAAACCGCTACTTCGCCGTCATTATAGCTGTAACCAGCCATAGGGAAGATTTGCCAACCGAACGGCTAAAGTTGAAGTTAACAATACCCATAGGCAACAGCCATGAGCCGCCTATTCGCCATTCTTCGCCATCTGCGTTAACACGAGCATTGATCATTCGTGCTTCATCAAGCCCAATAGACCCAGAGAACTGCAGATCTTCGTTATAAGCAACGCCAGCTTTGGTTACGATTTTAGTCGGATCATCAGGGTGCTTCTCTTCAGCAAAAGCACCCGTTGAAAATAAAGACACTAAAGTAATGATTAGTAGATTACGTAATGTCATTAGAAGGTCGCGCTAACACCAACAAAGTGGATACGGCCATCGAACGAACCATTCAACAGATTAACTTGACCAAATCGACCATATCGATCCATCTCAACTGAACCCAAATCAGCGTATTCATAGAACACATCAATTAAGATGTCGTCCCAGTAGGTAGATGCGCCAACTGAGTAGCGGTACTGTTCACCCACAGGAAGGTCAACCCATTGCATTGACGGATCGTCTTGCGGAGAAGTTTCGTAAGAGAAGCCAGCTTTCAAACGCCAGTCTGAATTCAATTGATAATCCGCACCTACCGCAAATTTCCAAACGTCATCCCAGTCACGCTCAATCGGAACACCATTAATTGGACTTCCTGCTATTCCAAAATCAAGAACGGTTGTATCCCATTCACTCCAACGATGGAACTGAATACTAGCAAGCAGGTCAAGTTGAGAGTTCAAAGCATAGCTCGCACTGACATCGATGATTTCAGGTAAAGCAATATCAGTTGATAATGAATTCAATACGCCTTGGTTAATAACGCCATTTACATCATTGTTAAACTTATGCTCTAGCTTAGAACGGTAACTTGCGCCCAGCTTAAGTTTATCTGTCGGTGTGTACATTACGCCAAGGTTATAGCCGTATGCCCAGTCAGTATCTTGCTTCGCTGTAAGCATTGACGTTGTTTGTTGGAATGCAGCCCAACTGAATTGCACACCCGCGCCTACTGACCATTGGTCATTCAGCTTATAACTCAGTGATGGGTTCACTTGCATTGCAGTAAGAGTGATATCTTCTAGAAGTGCAGCACCCGCCCAATCACTGCCGTAATCAAGGCTAGAGCCGCCAACAGCGCCAAGCGCGATACCAAGGTGTAATTTGTCTGTGACTTGATGAGCGTGGAAGGCACCAAATGACGGCATTACGGAATGAGCTTTACCATCTGGATTACCACCGTTATCTTGATACTTCATTTCAAGATCGAATGCCATGGTGTTGATGGTCGTTTTGCTTTCGCCCATGTGAGACATAGTGGCAGGGTTTGTCCACATCGCCGCTGCAGATCGAGTGTAAACACCATCACCAGCGCCAGTAGTACCAGCGTTGGCAACGACAGCTTCTTGCAAAAACAGGCCACTTGCGAATGCATTTAAGCTCGTAAAAATTGCAGTGGCAGCTAGAGAGTAAGTAAAAGTTTTGTTCATCAGAGCGCTCATTTAGCCTTAGACATTAAATTGCTCTAAGGTTACCGCAAAGCTCAATAAACAAAGGGAATATCCATTATTCCTGTACAAGCGCTATTTAAACTTTCTGGCGACGTAAGGGCGTGGTTTGTCTCGATGAATTTCACGTTGAGCAGCAATCGCCCTGTTCTTACCTAACCCAACCTTTATCTGATACCAAGTTTCGCAGAATACAGCCATGCCCGGGCTTGACCACCAAGTCTTGTTGTAGAGCTTCTTGTTAGCAGCGACGACATCTGGCGACCGATTCGCACACTCAAGTGCCAACGCATAGGCTTCAGCGTAAGGATCTTCGGCAATCTTGGTCACCAACCCATATTCTTTAGCGGTTTCACAGTCGATCACTTTGGCCGTCATCGCCATTTCAAGGGTGTGATCTTTACGCATCAGCTCTCTAAAAGCGATAGCGCCTCCCATGTCTGGAATCAGACCCCACTTTGCTTCCAATATAGAGAAGTTCGCATCCGGGCTAGCAATTCTAAAATCACCCCCACTGACCAATTGCAGGCCGCCTCCCCAACAACGACCATGAATCGCAAAAATGACAGGGCATGGAATATCTCGCCAACCCAATGAAAAGCGTTGTGCAGCGTTAGGCAATGTCGGTAGCCATTTAAACAAGAGCTTCATCGCCCCAGATTTACTGGTTAATAGGGACTTAACATCAAGCCCTGAACAAAAATCAGAACCCTCACCTTTTACTATTACGGCACGAATCTCGGTGTTCTTTTTCAGCTGAGTCACCATGTTATTCACGCCTTGAAACATTGCCATATCAATAGCATTGAGCTTATCGGGTCGATTCAACACAACCGTCGCAATTTGGTTTTCATCGATAGAACAAGTAATACGATCGAGGTTTGGCATGGTGGCTACCTTATCAGTGGTCAGACCTTTAGGTTATACATTTTATTAACATATGCCAAACTTGCACATTAAGAAGCGAGACCTGTGTTGCTTAACGTCTTTCCCTTTACACAAACGACATCAACAAAAAAGCAGTGATGGATCGCTCCATTCACTGCTTTTCATCCGTAGCTTTTATCGCCAATGGCTTTGATTGCCAGTAGCTTTGATTAGCAATGGCTTTCGGTCATGAGCAAAACCTATGTTCTTCGAGATTTCAGTAGCAAGAAGATGAAGTAGCTACCACCAATAATTGAAACTAACGTCCCTGCTGCAAGCTGCGCTGGGAACACCACCACTTGCCCTAGCCAATCGGCGAATAGCATCAATGCTGCACCAATTAAAAACGACAAGATGATCTGCTCTCGAACCAAACGAGCCCCCACCATTGCAGCGATATGCGGAGCTAACAAGCCGACAAACGCGACAGGCCCCATGGTTGTTGTCACGACCGAGCATAAGATCGCAACAATACACAACAGTGCCACGTATGCGATATTGATATTCAACCCTCTGGCACTCGCGAACTGTCGTCCAGTCGCAATTAAGGTCACCCAACGGCTCAGTAACAGAGCAACACCAATACAAGCCGTTATCACTACTGCCATTATAGTGGCTGATTCAGGCTCCACACGGTAAGTAGAGCCGGCTAACCAAGCCAATAATGTGTATTTCCCCTCACCCACTCGCGTTAAAGAGAATTGCACCAAAGCTTCCAAGACTGCGGTCAGCGAAATACCGGTAAGGATCAAAATCGATGGCGCAAACTGATGCTTCTTGCCAAGGAACAATAATAGACAGAGTGCAATCGCACTGCCTAAGAAAGCAATCCAAGGGCTCAATGAGTGAATCGAATATCCCATAAACAAGCTGCTGAAAATCAAAGCTAGAACCGCACCCGCCGACACACCAAGAATGTCTGGGCTTGCGAGCGGATTGTAGACCAACCTTTGTAAAATCACCCCAGCCACCGCTAAGCCACCACCAGCGAATATCGCGGTTAACATTCTCGGCCAACGAATAGACCATTCAAATGCATCTGGGATAACAAAGTAGCCCATATCAGAAGAAGGCTGTGACAATGCGCTCAACGCGAACAACCCGAAGATCATCAAGCCCAACAAGAAGTAAGCCAAAGATGAAATAGACTTCGGACCTTTAGGCATTGAGAAAAACAACTGATCTTGAGCAGACATTTGCTTTCTCGCAATAATGATCAACGCAGGAGCACCAATCACTGCGGTTGCCGTCCCTGTTGGAATCATGTCCAAAGACCATTGCGCCAAGAAGATCGCCAAGCTGTCGGTGACACAAAGTAATAGCGCACCTAATACACAACTCGCGATGAGTTCAGATTTAGCCTTTAGAAAACCTAGATGCCTAGCGATGTTCGGAGCAATCAAGCCGATAAAGCTGATCACGCCCACTGAGGTAATCGACACTGAAACCAACCAAACGCCGATTGCCATTAGCACAAAGAAGGTCGTGCCAATATTGAGCCCGCGCGCCGCAGCCCCTTCAGTGCCGATGGAAAGCAAAGTCAGAACTCGCGGAGCTAAGAAGAATATGGCAAAAATCGGCAACAGCTTAGGCATCAACCAAAGCACTTGTTCCCAGCCATTTTGCCCTAGGTCGCCCGCTCCCCATACAAACAGATTTTGTGCGTACTGATCGTTGAGCAGAATAATCGCCGTTGCAAATGCCCCTAATAACAAGTTGACCGCCATACCCGCCAATACAATTGGCAAGCCGCTCATGTTTTTGATTCCGACAATAGAAACAATCAGCCCCATCGCAAGCAGCGCACCGACCAAAGCAAACCAAACTGAATACTGAGCGACCAACATCGGCGCCACCACATTCAGAATAACCAGACCAAGCCATGCACCTGACGATGTACCTAAGGTTAACGGGGACATCATGCGATTCTGTGTCAGTTGTTGAAACAAGCTGCCGATGGTGCCAAGTGTTGCGCCAACCAAGATCGCCATCACCAAGCGAGGTAAGTTGACATAGGCTAACGCCATCAACTCAAATGAATCATCAACCATTGAGTTGAATGTCGCGATGTCACTGATCTGTGAGACTTGCTGAAGCAACTCACCAATAGGACCAAATTCCGACTGCCCTAACCATAAATGAACAAGGGCAGCACAAAGCAGCGCAGCCCCCATCATAAAACCACTGGATTTCATTACTGCTCCGCTAGCGTCAACAACGATTGCGCCATGGCTTCTGCGTTATACAAGATCGACATAGCACCGCCGTAGCTCCAACTTGCCGCTACTGGGCTAAATTGACCATTGCGAACAAAGGGCATGCTCTTCCAAACCGGAGAACGGTTTAGCTTGTCTTGATATGGGAAAGGTTCAAAGTAAAGCGCAATGCCGTTCTTCACGTTCTTAAGCTCGGTCATGCGTTTTTGACTGATGCCCCACTGACTTGCAGGAAGATCCATCGCATTGTCAAAGCCAAGCTGCTCAAGTGCGTATTGTGGAATCGAGTTATCGCCATAAATGAACACCGATGTAGTACTCGCAAAACGGAAAGAAGTGACTTTCGGTTTGTCGCCCGGATACGCTTTATCTAACTCAGCTTTTAGAACAGCGATACGCTCATCCATTGCGGCCAGCTTTTGGTTCGCTTGTTCTTCTTTACCAAGCAACTGGCCGATCTTCTTGAAATTCTCAATAGCAGCCGCTGCATTGCTGTGTTGTTCGCTGTACGTTTGGTAGTAAAGCACGGGCGCAATTTCAGAAAGTCGTTCCTGAAGATCTTTCTGAGGAGAAGCGATAAGAATCACATCAGGGTTTAGCTTTTTAAGCGCCGAAAAGTTAGGTTCAGTTCGAGTGCCAATATCCGCCACGCCTTCTGGAATCGCAGGCTGAACAACCCAATCGGTATAACCTGCAATATCAGGTACCGCTACTGGTGTAACACCGAGTTCAATCACTTGTTCGGCTATGTCCCAGTTCAGCGCAGCCACTCTAACAGGCTGAGCTTCAAGGGTTTTAACACCCTCACTGTCTTCAACTTGAAAGTTGGCCATCGCTTGAGCTGATAACAACAAGCTCAATGAGACAATGAACGAACTCACTTTAGGAAAACGAGAAGTAAAATAGTTGGCTTTCATATAATCACTGTCACTTTTTAATTGTTTATTTAACGACAAAAGCAGCCTACACAGGCTGCTTAGATTTATGTATTCAAATGAATTAGAACTCGTAGTTCACGCTGAGTTCTACTGACTGCTCTGCACCGAACCAACAGTTCGATTGGTCGTAGCAGGTGTAGTACTCTTCATTAAACAGGTTGTTAACCAGCAAGTTAGCCGTTGCACCTGACAGAGTTTCACTTGCTTCCCCTAGGTCATAACCTACGGATAAATCGACAACCGTATATGATGGTACTTTTCCTTGAGTATTCGTTGCATCCATCTCCATTTCACCCATGTAACGAGCACCTGCACTGAAGCGAGTTCCCGATAAAGCACCACCATAGACATAGTAATTGCTCCATAGATTAGCGGCATGTGTCGGTACATAGATTGGTGTCGTTCCTTCAAGGTCAGGGTTTGCATCTTCCGTTACTTCCATATCGACGTATGTATAGCTCGCGTTCACATCCCAATCTTCCGTTACAAACCATCTGCCTTCGACTTCGACACCTTGAGAACGCACTTCGCCTAACTGAATCTTAGAGCGATACGTTGGATCCGATGGATCGGCAGCAATTGAATCTTTCTTAGTAATGTAAAAGTATGATGCTGTAAGTTGCTGTGCCATATCAGCAGACAGGTATTTCACACCTAGTTCGACTTGCTCACCCAGCTGAGGTTTTAAAGAGTTACCGTTAATATCGGTACCAGCAGCTGGTTCAAAACTCGTCGCGTAACTTACAAATGGAGAGATGCCATTATCTAACTCATACAAAGCACCTACGCGGTAAGAGAACTGATTGTGATCCGCTTTTTCTGTGCCATCGCTTGTTGGATAAATGCTCGTTTTTTCGTCACTCGCTTTGAACATGTCGTAACGTCCACCAGCAAGTAAAACCAGCGCGTCGTAGCGAACTTGATCTTGGAAATACAAGCCCAGTTGCTCGGTCGTGATGTCATGTGATTCACGATAATTCTCTTGTAGCTGACTCTTATCAAGCAAGTCATTATTTGGGTTGTATGCGTTAAATCCGTAGAAACCAGCGTTCGCGGTGAACTCTTGATACAAAGAGTCGCCCGTCAGTTTTAGGTAATCGAGACCAAACAATAAGTTATGCTCTAGCCCAGCAACCTCGACGCGACCTGATACTTGGTTGTCGATAACAAAGCTTTGAGAGTCTTCATCCGTGCTATACACATTTCGAATTAAGCTACCAGTTGCGGCGTTAAAATTCGTACCGCGATGGTAGGTGTTTTCTTGATATAGCGACGCATCGGAATAACGAGCGTTCTGAAGGAAAGTCCAGTTGTCATTGATTTGGTGGTTAATTTTGTAACCTAACATCAAGACTTCACGTTCAAAAGTACTCCAGTTCTTGTCGCCCATCGACACAGATGGATCACTTGCCTTCAATACTTCGAGCGGCATTGCAGAGTTAGTACCCATTGACGGATCATTCTGATAGTAAAGATTGAAGTTAATAAGTGTTCGATCAGATACCTGCCAATCTAGCGATGGAGCAATCACATAACGCTCTTCTTCAGCGTTATCAACTTGGCTGTCTTGTTTACGAGCGAGTGCAACTAAACGATATGAAAAGTCACTGTCACCTAACTGACCTGAAGTATCAATTGACGCTTCCATCAAGTTTCTTGAGCCTGTAGATACACCCACTTTTGTCGACCCGTCTTCTTGCGGTGCCTTCGCGATCATGTTGACCATACCACCCGGCGGCATCGATCCATACAACACAGACGTAGGGCCTTTAAACACTTCAACTTGCTGAATCGCAATAGGGTCGATCTGAGGTTGCAGGTTCCATCCAGTCAGGAACGGCAGAATCAAGCCATCGTAGTAACTCTGATTGTTACTAAACCCACGAATCGAGAACGTATCGTACATGGTTACTGATGCGCCCTTTTGCTCAGTCACAACACCCGGCGCGTATCTAAGCGCTTGGTTAAGAGACTTTACACCTCGTTGCTCTAACTGTTCTTCATCAATGACTGTAATACCTTGAGGTGTTTCTTCCGGCTCAAGTGCCGATTTTGTGGCTGTATTACGATAGGCTTTACCCATAATAGTGACAGTTTCTATATTCGAATCTGCCGCAGTAACGGTTTCTTCCGCCAATGCTTGCGCTGAAAACGCAGTCAGCAACGCTACTGCCAATGATGAATACTTAAAACGAGTGTGAGTGGTCATAATTCCCTCGGTACCAATGCTTAATATAAATAATAATAAATCTCATTTGCATTGTATGTATCTAGAGGTGGGATAATTAACAATTTGGTGCAAATTCAAAAAGAACTTGACCTATTTTTAGTCGAAAACGGTCAATTGATGATTAAAAAGACAATTGACCCTATTGATAGGAAGGCTTTGCTAGAAGAGAGTGAGCGGGAATATGACTACGATTTAATAATAGGAACCCAGTACTCCATTTCAGCGTCAGAGGCATGTGCTTGATAGGCAAACGGGTACACTTCAAGCTCATATCCATCGACGCCACGATAACCTGAACTTGGCATCCAATTCAGCACAAACCAACTCAAGGTGTGTCGTAAATTCTCAATTGGACCACAGTGCTTCACTACAGCATAAGTTTGCTTAGGAACCGTCAGTACCTCTAATCTTTCAGAGATAATACTCGGTAATTGCGGGATTGAAATTCCTTCCTGAAGTTCTACCCCTGCCCAATAGTGAATATTAGTCCCGTCAAAGCAAGACTGAGTCAGGTCAACCACGCCAATGAACTGGAGCACGTTGTCGTCAGGGATCTCAACTTCACCTTCTAAACGTGACCATAGCTGAGGGACTTTCTGAGCGAAGTCTTGCGTGAGTGAAAACAGACCACTGATTTCTGATGTCATGCCTTTCACTAGGAAAGACTCTCTTTCATCAATGCGCACTTCCACAAAGCTTAACGCCCCTTTTTCAGAAGTACTCGCTGTTTCAGATACTTGTATCGGCTTTCTTAGCCCGACTCTTTTGCCTGCTTTTCTATACTGACTTGGGCTAGACCCAAACATCTGCTTAAACGAGCGGCTAAAGCTTATTTCTGAATTGAACCCGAGCCCAAGAGCAATATCTATCACGCGATCTTTTCCATCAAGCAGGTGTTCTGCAGCTTGGCTTAACTTTAGCTCTCTCACATAGTTAGCCACAGTAAGCCCTGTTTCGGCTTGAAACACTCTCTGAAGCTGCCAACGAGACCAACAGCTTTGTGTCGCAATATCTTCTAACGATAGCGAGGAGCTAAGGTTCGAATGGATATAGGTTAAAACGCGACTGATACGACCAAATGCAGGTGTGTTCATATTTAAGCTTTCATATTCTCTATAGTTGACAGCGACATATTCGATTCACCAATACTTTTATCATTTAAAACGGCTTTTATCACTCAAAAAAAGAAGCGCTCATGTGTGTTCTATAAAATGACCAAAAGATAGAGGCACCGAGTAGATGCTCCATTTTGTATGGTTATCCTCGATTATGTCCGTTATGATAACGCTACTGATTCTCATTTAATGGTTTATGATGCTTTCCCAGCTGCACAATATTATCACTCGTCGGAGAGCCCCGTCTCTACATCAGAAAATCTTCGCTCACTCAAAACAAGTGACACCTTATTTAAGTGGAAGCTTTGGTGTTCTGCATAGCAAGAGCATTGCAATAACGAATGATGATAGCCATAAAGAAATCAAACGAGTTTACGATGGCCTTGCGCAGAGCCACCCTGAAGCAGGCAAAGCCTATTGGTTAACCCAAACGTGGGATCTGGTTTGCTGGCAACCAATCTACGTGACCTTTATATCTATCTACGGCCTTCACTCACTGCCTGATATTAAGAACATCGGCCAGTTTAGGTACAAAGAATTTGTCACAGGCTACCGTTTCTTTAATGGTGATCATCAACACGGTTCACCAGAAGAACTGATTCCACAAGCAGGCGAAGCTATTCTTGCACTCACAGAGTTTTATCGTAGCCAGATTAGTGAGTGGACACGTATTCGTCCGGGGTTTACCAATCATCTACTTGCTGATCTATTATTAGGCAGCTTGATAAAACTACAGCAGCACGAACCGAGCCTAACCAACGATTATATCACTGAACAAGCTAAGCTTTGGTTAGAAGCATGCCAGTTACCTGAAAATCATTTAAACAGCCTTAAAATAGACGCTGATTCGGGGATGCTAAAACTGATCAGAATCAGCTGCTGCTTAGTTTATAAGTGCGACTCTAGAAAGTATTGCGACGATTGCCCAAGACATCCCGACAACAAAAAAACAGCTCAATAACACCCTCTATTTTTAAAAGCCAATAAAGCTCGTTTAATTTCACTGAAGCGCTTTATTGGTCTAGGCACAGGACTGACATGTTTCAGCTTTCAAACATCAAAATTGTTCGTGATGAACGAACGATTCTCTCAATCGAAGACCTCTCGATTCCGACCAACGAACTGACCGTCGTTCTTGGCCATAATGGTTCGGGTAAATCTACACTCGTTAATTTACTCTCAGGGCAGATGTCACCAGATCATGGCAGCGTGGAACTAGACGGCGCTTCCCTCTCTTCATTCAAAAGCAAAGACTTAGCCAAGCAGATTGCTTATTTACCGCAAAAACTCCCCGCTTCTGCTGGCTTAACTGTCGAAGAGCTGGTTCGTTTAGGGCGTTTCCCATGGAGAGGCGCACTAGGCCGTTGGAATTCAGAAGATAAGTCGATCATCCAGCAAGCAATGGAAAGAACCGGTGTTACTGAATTCTCACAAGCATTAGCGGATGACTTATCTGGTGGTGAACGTCAACGAGCGTGGGTCTCTATGTTACTAGCTCAACAGTCACCGGTATTGATCCTTGATGAACCGACTTCTGCACTGGATGTTCATCATCAATTTCAGCTAATGGGCTTACTGTCTGAACTCAACAAAAAAGAAGATGTTGGGGTGATCGTTATTTTACACGATTTGAACCTAGCGCTTCGTTACGCGACGCATATTGTCGCCCTGAAAAAAGGTCAGATTGCGTTCGAAGGCAGCGCGGATAAGTTACTCGATGAAGAGGCTTTGTCAGCACTGTATGAGTCCCCTATCCGACTGATCGATCATCCAGTGCCAGCCAATACTGCAGCAAGTGAGAAGGTTGCAGTCGTCTGTGAATAGTTCGGGCATTTCAGTCTAAGCTCTAAGCTCTAA
>NZ_JBFRTR010000120.1:0-18257 GCF_041474215.1 Vibrio sp. 10N.222.52.C12 | reverse complement strand
GTATAAAACCAGAAGGCCTCGCAAATGCGAGGCCTTTGTTGTGGTTCATCGTGGATTAACGGATCAACCAAAATCTTAGACTGAATTATACCTCAGCTGATTCCCACTCTTTACGCAGTGTCTTAGTCGCCGACACAAGATTTGTCAGTGCCGCTTCTGTTTCTGCCCAGTTACGTGTTTTTAATCCACAATCTGGGTTTGCCCACAAACGTTCTGCTGGGATTTTTTCTGCCGCTTTCTTAAGTAAATCCACAATCCACTCTTCTGAAGGAATGTTTGGCGAGTGAATATCGTAAACACCGGGGCCAATCGCATTCGGGTAGTTGAACTCTTCAAACGCTTTCAGCAGTTCCATGTTCGAACGAGAAGTCTCAATGGTAATCACATCGGCATCTAGCGCAGCCACTGAATCAATGATCTCGTTGAACTCGCTGTAACACATATGGGTATGAATCTGAGTTTCTGGTTTAGCACTCGCCGCTGAAATCTTAAAGGCATCGACCGCCCACTCTAGGTATTCTGCGTGGTCGCGTTTTTTCAAAGGCAAACCTTCGCGAATAGCAGGTTCATCGATTTGAATGATGCTGATGCCTGCATCTTGTAAATCAGACACCTCATCACGCAGAGCAAACGCCAATTGATTCGTGATCTCTTTGCGTGAGATGTCTTCACGTGGGAATGTCCAACATAGAATAGTGACGGGTCCTGTCAGCATGCCTTTCATCTGCTTCGAAGTCAGAGATTGTGCATAGGTCGACCATTCCACCGTCATCGGTTTCTCACGTTCTATATCCGCGACCACAATCGCTGGCTTCACGCAGCGAGAGCCATAGCTTTGTACCCAACCAAACTTGGTGGTTTGAAAGCCTGCTAGATTTTCTGCAAAGTACTCCACCATATCATTACGTTCCGCTTCACCATGAACCAACACATCCAAATCTAAGGCTTCTTGGCGCTTAACGGCATCCGCGATGTGACCTTTCAATGCAGAGTTATATTCCGCTTCACTCAATTTGCCAGTGCGGTAGGCACTGCGTTGAACACGGATTTCTCCGGTTTGTGGGAACGAACCAATGGTTGTGGTTGGTAATAGCGGTAAGCCGAGAACTTCAGACTGATGTGCCGCACGTTCTGCATAAGGCGCACTTCGATCTGCTAGTGCTTTCGTGATGGTATTAAGGCGCTCTCGTACCTGAGGCTTGTTCACATGAGTCGCGCTCTTACGTGCAACGATAGGTTGGCTGTAAGTCTCACACGCCAAAATGGCATTTTGATCGCCGTCTAACGCCGCACCCAATAAGCTCACCTCGGTCACTTTCTGTTTTGCAAAGGCAAACCAACTCTTCACTTCTTCGCTAAGCGTCTCTTCTAACTCAAGGTCAACCGGGCTATGCAGTAGTGAACATGAACTTGCGACCCATAGTTTATCGCCTAGCTTTTCTTTCACAGGTTGCAGTAACTCAAGCTGAGAAGCTAAGTCTGATCGCCAAACATTGCGTCCATTGATTGCACCCGCAGAAAGTACCCAATCTTCCGGTAACTTATTCACCACGTCATCGAGTTGCTGCGGTGCGGCAGCCAAATCGATGTGCAAGCCGTTGACGGGCAATTCCACGATCTTGTCTAACGTATCAGTCACAGAATCAAAGTAAGTGGTCAGCAATAGTTTCACATCGCCTTGAATCACTTGATAAGCCAACTTGAATGAATCTGCCCACTTAGTCTCAAGTTCCAGAGATAGAATGGGCTCATCGATTTGCACCCACTCAACGCCCAACTTGGCGAGTTTTGCCAAAATCGCTTGGTAAGCAGTAAGCAAACGTGGAAGCAAGGTTAAGCGGTCAAAGCCCTCTTCCACTTCTTTGCCTAAGTACAAATATGACAGTGGGCCAAGAAGTACAGGCTTAACTTTGTGTCTTGCTTTTATCGCTTCGTTCACTTCGTCAAACAGCTGTGGCCAGCTCACTTCAAAGGTGTCGTTTTTACTGAACTCAGGAACAATGTAGTGGTAGTTAGTGTTGAACCACTTAGTCATGTCGGAAGCAGCCGAACTGTCTTTAGTGCCATCATTCGACGTATGCGTACCACCGCAGCAAGTAGACTGAACTTGAGACTGACCACGACCAACTCGAAATAAAGTATCTAAATCTGGGAAGGCTTTTTCATCTTCTGCTCCACCAGCATGACGTTTTGGCACATGACCTAGAAGTAGAGTCGTTGTTAGAACATGATCGTACCATGCGAAGTCACCCGCAGTTGCAAAGCTTAGATTCGCGTCAGCTTGTACATTCCAGTTACGATTTCTTAATTCGCTGCCGAGTTGCTTGAGCTCAGATTGATCGATTTCACCGCGCCAGTATTTCTCGAGCGTGAATTTAAGTTCGCGTTTTTCACCAATGCGTGGGTAGCCAAGAATATGCGTTGTTGTCGTCATGAGTCTTTTCCTTATTCGATAATTTTAAATTCCGGTCAGACTGCCTTTGATGATTTTACTTTCCCATAAAGGCGTCTGGATGGCTAAACTATCGCCCTAATCCGATCTATGGACAACGTCCAAATATTCATCTTGTTTATTAATAATATTCATCTTGAATCATCCAAAGATGAACAGTTTAAATCCATCTGGACATCTAGACGTTTACAAAAGACCAAAAACACCGTAGGGTGATTATTAAGAAATATTGAATTGGCTTAGGGAATATGAGGAATACTCATGATAGAGCTTAAACACCTTCGAACATTGACCACCTTGAGAGACAGCGGATCGTTAACAGCCACTGCGACCTCTCTTCACCTGACTCAGTCGGCGCTTTCTCATCAATTAAAAGACCTTGAAGCGCGTATTGGCGGTCAGCTTTTCCTACGAAAAACTAGGCCAGTGAAATTTACCTCTGAGGGTGAGATCTTGCTTAAGCTCGCGGATGAGATACAGCCAAAGATTGCTAAAGCAGAGAACGAGTTGGCGAGCCTAAAAGAGGATGTGAATGGCCGATTGCACATGGCGATCGAGTGTCACTCCTGCTTCCAATGGTTAATGCCTGCTTTGAAGGAATATCAAGTGGCTTGGCCAAGCGTAACGCTAGATTTCTCGTCAGGCTTTGGGTTTGAGCCGCTACCCGCGCTAATGGCAGGCGAGCTAGATTTGGTGATCACCTCTGATATACAGCCTCGCTCTGAGGTTCACTACGAACCACTCTTTGATTTTGAGATGCGTTTGATCACCGCAATCAACTCACCTTTGGCAGAAAAAGCGAGCATTGAACCGCAAGATCTTAGCGATCTCACCATGCTCACCTACCCAGTTCAAAAGCAGCGTTTAGACGTAGTGAAGCACTTTTTGCAACCAGCAGGTGTAGAACCTAAGAAGTGGAAACAAGCAGACAACACCTTAATGTTGGTGCAAATGGTATCAGCAGGTTTGGGAGTAGCGGCTCTACCAAACTGGGCGATCAGTGAATTCTCAAGACAAGGGCTGATTGCCAGCAAGCCATTAGGCAAAGGACTATCAAGAAGACTGTTCGCAGCGGTAAGAAACTCTGAGAAAGATAAACGTTACCTGCAAGCTTTCTTTAGCACGGCAAGACAGCAAAGTAAGAGTCACTTAGATGGCATAGAGGTCGTTTAAAGATGATTTATGGCTAAGTTAAGCTCGATCGATTCGTCAGAAACAAAAAAGTCACAGATAATCTGTGACTTTTTTCTCTCAACACCCACAACACGCGATGCATGTCATTTTCGATAAAAGATGCGCTAATCTTTAGCTTATCTCGAGTAAGACTTAAACTGGTTAGTCAATGGATCGTATTGATAGCCAAGCATATCGAGCTTGCCCACGACACTTTCTATATCCATTTCATACATACTGATCAGCTCTTCAAAGCTATCGCACTCTAGGCGAAGTTTCTCATTCACGATTCCCAGCAAGATAATGCTATCGAAACCTTTGACGTTGCTTAAATCCATCTCGTACTCCTTACGAACACACCGACTAAAATTAAGTTTAGAACGCTTACCAAGGCCATGCTAAAAAACTGATCACACTTCTTAAAGAGAATGCGTGATTAATGAGCGCACGTAATTAATGAAAGTGCGCGATTAAAGTGCCCAAACTGGCGTTAAACCCACAACGGCCACCAATAACATCAACAACGAAATACTCAGTTGAAGCTTTTCAGGCGTTCTTGCGAACAGTAAATGCCAACACCACACCACGATTGAGGAGATCAACAAAGCAAAACTAAATAGCAAAGTGGAAATCACAGGTTCTAATTGAGCTTCAGACAAAGAGTAAACACTCACGACGGTCGCCAGTACTACCAACATACCGGTTAGCACGCCCACAACAGGAAGCACTCGATGAAATGCCTGCAACCGTGTCCTTGCAATCGTCAGTAGTAGATGGCCAAACGCCGCTCCTAACAGTACCACTAGCAGCAAAGTAGTAATGATACCAACAGCGGTTGCTTGCTCAGTCGCTTGTATAGCAACATATGACAACGCTAAACCACAGGCCAAGTACATCACCCAGATAGGACCAGAATCGCGAGTCTTCTTGGTTTGAACTTGAGAATAGAAATAAAAGATCGCGAACACGACCAGAAAGGCTTCAATTTTTACTGAAGCGACGGCAAGCCACAGCACGCCAATCGCAGGTAACATCTTGTGGATCCGACCACGCTGCCCCGGACAAATATCCCCTTTCACCAAGATGAGGGTTAAGATCAGTTGGGTTCCTAAAAGCATCGGAGCAAATTGTACTAATAACGTTTCGACCATTGTGGATCTACTTCTTCAGACTTATTTTCGCGAATAATATCAAAAACTGCTGCGAACACTAATCAAAATCACAAATTAGCGACGTTATTCAAGGCTTCAACTATGCTGTTGTATGGCTCTTTTATCGCCATTTACCGTAAAAAGACGAAAGACACCAGAACTAACAGGGGCATGTTCTACTGGCTAGTCTAGGCTCATGCCGCTATAATTCCCGCCTCAAAAATCAGAGGTTGAAATATGTACAGCGATATCACTCCTATTCACGAACACAAAAAATACTGGGCCGAGTGCTACGGAACTGCACCCTTTTTGCCTACCAGTAGAAAGGAGATGGATGCTCTTGGATGGGATAGCTGTGACATTATTATTGTAACTGGTGACGCTTATGTCGATCACCCGAGCTTTGGTATGGCTATCATCGGCCGTCTGCTTGAAGCTCAAGGTTTCCGCGTGGGCATTATTGCTCAACCAAAGTGGGACAATAAAGATGCCTTCATGAAGCTAGGTAAACCTAACCTATTCTTCGGCATCACAGCGGGTAACATGGACTCCATGATCAACCGCTACACCTCTGATCGCAAATTACGTCACGATGATGCTTATACTCCGAACAATGAAGGTGGCAAGCGTCCTGATCGTGCAACTCTGGTTTATTCTCAACGTTGTCGTGAAGCTTACAAAGGCACGCCAATCGTGCTTGGTGGTATTGAAGCGAGCTTACGTCGTGTAGCTCACTACGACTACTGGTCAGATAAAGTTCGCCGCTCTGTATTGTTTGATGCAAAAGCTGACATTCTTCTTTTTGGTAACGCTGAGCGTGCACTGGTTGAAGTAGCACACCGCATTGCCGATGGTGAAGACATGTCTACGCTGACCAATATCAGCGGTACTGCTATCAATCTTCCTGCGGCCCCTGAAGGCTTCAAGATCATTGACTCTTCTCGTATCGAAAAGCCGAACAAAGCGTATGTTCCGGTTAACCCGTACGAAGTTGAAACTCAGTGTGATACCAAGAAAGACGAAAAAGAAGAAGTAAAAGCGCAACCTATTACTATTCGCCCTTCTCGTCACGATGCAAAAACTACAGCGGTTCGTATCCCAGGTTACGAAAAGCTAAACAATGACCGTATTCTTTACGCTCACGCTAGTCGTATTCTGCACCTTGAGACAAACCCGTACTCAGGTCGTGCTCTGATTCAACGTCACGGTGATCGCGAGCTTTGGATTAACCAAGCGCCTATTCCATTGACCACAGAAGAGATGGACTACGTGTTTGGCCTTGCGTACAAGCGTGTTCCGCACCCGATGTACGGCAAAGCGAAAATCCCAGCATACGACATGATCAAAACCTCGGTTAACATCATGCGTGGTTGTTTTGGTGGTTGTTCTTTCTGTTCAATCACAGAGCACGAAGGTCGCATCATTCAGAACCGTTCGAAAGAATCTATCTTGGATGAGATCGAAGACATTAAAGATAAAGTACCGGGCTTCACAGGTACTATTTCTGACTTGGGCGGCCCAACGGCGAACATGTACCGTTTAGGTTGTTCAGATCCAAAAGCTGAAATTAACTGTCGTCGTCCATCATGTGTGTTCCCGAAAATCTGTGAAAAGCTAAACACAGACCATCAACACACTATCGACCTGTACCGCTCTGCGAGAAAAGTACCGGGTGTTAAGAAGATCATGATCGCTTCTGGTGTACGTTACGACTTAGCGATTGAATCTCCAGAATACGTTCGTGAGCTTGTGACTCACCACGTTGGTGGTTACTTGAAGATTGCTCCAGAGCATACTGAAAAAGGCCCACTGGATCTGATGATGAAGCCGGGCATGGGCACTTACGATCGTTTCAAAGAGATGTTCGAGAAGTACAGCGCTGAAGCCGGTAAGAAACAGTACTTAATTCCTTACTTTATCTCTGCTCACCCGGGCACAGAAGATGAAGACATGCTTAACCTTGCAATGTGGCTGAAAAAGCACAACTACGAGTGTGACCAAGTACAGAACTTCTACCCATCGCCAATGTGTAATGCAACGTCGATGTACTACTCAGAGACTAACCCTCTGAAACGCGTGAAATATAAGAAGCGTGAAGATGTTCCTGTGCCGAAAGGTGATCGTCAACGTCGTCTGCATAAAGCACTGCTTCGTTACCACGATCCTGAAAACTGGAAAATCATCCGTGAAGCACTGATCAGCATGGGTAAACAGCACCTAATTGGTGACAAAGCAAACTGCCTAGTACCAGCAGAAGACTTTGATGCACAAACACCGGCACAACGTCGTAAGTCTGGTCGTCACGGTTCACAACGCTTTGCGACTAAGCACAGTAAATCTCAGCCAGGTCTTGGTGGCGAAAGCCCACGTAACCACTCTGGTAAGAAACCGGGTGGCAAGAAGCCGAATGGTAACGGCAACGGTAGCCAAGGTAATGCTAACCAAGGTGGCGGTAATGGCAATGCTCGTAAACCAGCGACTGGCTTCATTAAGAAAGGTCCTGGTGGTCAGCAATCACAAGGTAATGGCGGCGGAAATGGCAAACCAAACCGTAACAAAGCGGGCAATGGTCAAGGTGGCAAACCTGCAAGTAACGGCAAGAACCGCCAGCGCGCAGCACAACGCTAATATCGCGAACCGATTGACTTCGCTATCGTAAAAACACAAAGCGCAGCTATTTAGCTGCGCTTTTTTGTGTCTGTTACAAGATAGCCTAACGAGCAAACACCCAATACTGACTAAGCAAATAGTTACTGACCATGCCCACCAAGATGCCAACCGCCATTGCGATAAACACTGCCCCAGTAAATGCAGGCAGCAATTCAGTCATCAACTTAAAGCACAGCAAATTAGGTATCGCCGATATTGATGCAGAGAACATGAACTTTTGCCATTGAATCAGCTTTTCGGACCAATTCCCCTGCCCTTTGAATTCAAAGGTCAACACTCGATTTCCAAACCAAGTTGTCGTTGCTGCAACGATGAAAGAGCCAATTCGAGCACTCATTAACGGCAGCCCAATAACGTAATGCAGCAACGCAAACACGGCACAATCGACAACAAAGCCACCCGACCCCACCATAGCGAATTTAATCATCTTATGATGAGGTTGTAGTTTTTGGTTTAGCACGTCGAACTTGTGGCTAAACAGTCTCGATGACGAGTTAAAATTGAACATCGCCATCACTTCGAATATGGCTCAACGATAGATTTGGTTTGATGTTTTGGCTATGACAACTAAATAGAGCGCGCTTGATCTTCACCGTCGGCTCTAAAATACAGGTCAACGCATTGTCTTTAATCTTGGTTTCCACTTCCGCTCTTTTACCAATCAGATAGAACTTGTCGATACCATCTAACTGTTTAACATCAAGTAGCTTTTTCGCTTGTCCATGACTGTAAAATTGCCCAGAGAACGGTCGTTTACCGATGTAAAAGCTCGGCGCTTCATCCGTGATCTGCTCGAAGATAATACGGTCACTTTTCTCGTTCGCTTTGCCTAGGTTGAGGTAGACCATCGCAATCATTAACAGCACAGGTAGCACCAAAGCCACACTCGAGAACCACTTCTTATCTTTTTCTACCACAAGCGTTGCCACCAGCAAGCCAAGGGCTGGAATACCCGGTAGGACGTAAGCTGGAAGAATATTACCCGCCATAGTGAAAAGAATTAGAGGAGAGACCAACCAACACACAAGGAATGAAAACAACCCACTATGTTCAGCGTTAACTTCTGCGATTTTCTTACGACGGGCGAAAGTCAAAATAGGCAACACAATCGACCACGGCGCAGCCGCTTGAATCCAGAAAATCCAAATCATGCCTCTTGCTTGGTCATGGGCAGAACCGTATAAATCGCCCTCCCAACCACTCACAACAAAACGCTTAAAGTGCTCGCCAACAATAAAGTAATCAATAAAACCCGGTGTTGCCATTTCAGCCATGATGTACCACGGCAAAGCAATCGCTAGCATCACGCCTAAGCCTGACAACAGTGGAAAGCGTTGCCATAACACTTTAAAAGCGCCAAAAAATCCATGTTGCAATACTAACCAAGGGAAAACGGCGATACCCATAATCACAATCGCTACCGGCCCTTTTGCCAGCAAGCCTAGTGCTAAGCCAATGAAACCGACATAGCCCCAAGACCGATTAGTCTTCGCGCTCCCTTCTCCCTTCGAACCCTCTCCTCCTAACCAACATAGGTAGAAACCTAACATGGCTATGGTCATCGCTAACGTTAATGCCATGTCAGTCATAACAGCACCCGCCGCGATAGAGAAAATCCCACATGTCGCCAATACCACGGCCGCCACCAAGGCACTTTGTCCGGTGCGCTTAGCCATGTACGCAACCAACAAAATCGTCGCAAAACCTGCTAACCAGTGTGGCGCACGCACAGCAAACTCACTCAAACCAAACAGCTCAATGCCAATCGCGCTCATCCAGGTAAACATCGGAGGCTTACCCCAGAAAGGGATGCCGTAATCAAATTGAGGGGTTAACCAATTGCCGGTTTCTACCATCAAGCGAGCCATCTCACCGTAGCGCGCTTCCGTAGTGTCCATTAAAGGGTATGTCGCCAGAGATAAGAGCCTTAGAACCAATGCAAAAGCCAACAAATACCATAGGTGCGTTCGGTTCAGGCTCATGCTGACTCCTCTAATTTAAAATGCGTTTTTAATGCAGGGGTATCGACCACCGATTGGATCAGATACAAAGGACGGTTCTTGGTTTCGATGAAAATACGACCTATGTATTCCCCCATTAAACCAATACTCAGAAGTTGAATGCCGCCAAGGGCAAGTTGAACCACCATCATTGACGGGTAGCCCGTAATAGGCTCACCAAACATCATGGTTTTGAACACGATGAAGACGCCATACACGAAAGCAGTAAGCGCCACTAATCCACCAACGGCCGTCGCAATACGCAGTGGGCGGATAGAAAATGATGTGATGCCATCCATCGCCAATCCGATGAGTTTCAGGTAGTTCCACTTGGTCTCGCCACAGAAGCGAGCGTCGCGCTTAAACTGAATCGTTGCTTGTCTAAAACCTGGCCATGAAAAGATGCCTTTCATGTAACGGTTACGTTCAGGCAGTTGGTTGATATGGTCGACAACCTCTCGGCTTAACAGTCGGAAATCACCGACATTTTCTGGAACATCGATCTTCGCTGCCACGTTCATGACTTTGTAAAAGCTTGCTGCTGAAAACTTCTTAAACCACGTTTCACCATCACGTTGGCTACGCTGCATATTGACGACGTCATAACCTTCGCGCCATTTGGCAATCATTTGAGGAATCAGCTCGGGTGGGTCTTGTAGATCGGCATCGAGCAAGATCACAGCTTGTCCTCGGCAGTGTTCGAGGCCAGCACTCATCGCTGATTCTTTACCAAAGTTACGGCTTAAACCGATCACAGAAATTGAGCTATTGATTGAAGTGAATGAACTCACCAAATCCAAGCTGTTGTCTTTGCTGCCATCATCGACATAAACAATTTCACTGGTGATGGGTAAGCTATCCAGTACCTTGGTTAAGCGAGAATGAAACTCTTCTAACACCTCTTGTTCATCGTAAAACGGCACAATGATCGATAGTGAAACGGCGGGATTGATCCGTGATGTGGAGACTTTAGGTCGGCTAATATGAAGTTCAGACATAATACGTTCTTCTATTTTTTAATCTGAATCCAATCTACCCCCTCATAAGTGAAAGTTATGTTATTGACATATTTTTCACGCTCACTCAGGATAATGTTACCGTCTATTTCTGTATGAGAATCAAAATGAAACGAGTTCTATTAGTCGAAGATAACCGTGAAATCGCAGGCGTATTATTTGATTATTTTGAGTGCATTGGGATGGAGCTCGATTACGCGGACAACGGTGAGCTTGGCTTGCAACTCGCGATGGATAACTCTTTTGATATCATCATATTAGATCTGATGCTGCCAAGAATGGACGGCCTAACGGTTTGTAACAAGCTAAGAGACCAAGGCAACACAACCCCGATCCTGATGCTTACCGCGCTTGATAGCCGTGAAGACATGTTGAAAGGGTTTGACCACGGTGCCGATGATTACCTAACCAAGCCTTTCGATTTGGATATTTTAGAAGCGAGAATGAACGCACTGGTTCGTCGTTACCGCGGAAAAGTCGCCTCTTCAAAACTTCAGTTCGATGAACTCACCATCGACCAAAAAACCCGTAAAGCTTACCGCCAAGATAAACTACTAGCGCTCAACCCAACCACTTACACCATACTTGAGATGCTGTGCCAAAGCGCACCTGAAGTAGTCACTCGTGAAGCTATTTCCTACAAGTTATGGGAAGAAAACGAACCCAACAATGATGTGTTGCGCAGTCACATTTATCAGTTACGTAATCAACTCGACAAGCCTTTCGACACTCAGATGTTAATTACGGTGCCTAAAGTTGGCTTCCGATTGGAGCCATCGAATTGATTTCAAATGTTCTTACAAGCACAAAAACCCTAACGGGCCGCTTAGCGGTTTTCTTTGGGTTAATGGCCGTAATTGTGTCGGCATTTGTCTATGTGGTATTTATCACAGCCCTGTACTTGTCGGAAGACCGCGTGGGTGAAAGACGCATCCTAATTGACCGCAACTATGCAGTCGGGTTATTCCAGTCAGGTGAAAGTGGAGAGCTTCGTATTGATGACCTGACTATCGCTTACAACGATCTTTCCTATCTACCGAAAAAGTATTTAAAGTATATTGAAGGCAAAGAAAATTTCATTGGTGAGGTCGGTGAAGATCCAGAATCTCGCATGGTCTATGTAGGCGAGTATACTCATGAAGGTAGAACTCACCCTATTGTTCTGCTTTCTGAAATAGACCGTGTCGAGCTTAGTGTCTTTGAGCTCGTTTATGCCACCACATTTGTATTAGCCCTTCTCTCTATTCTAATATTCAGCTTCGGAGCTCTGCTCTATCGGTTGTCTAAACGGCTGATTGAGCCCTTCAACTCCCTGTCTGAACAGCTTGAATCCAATAAGCTCAATCTAAACGAAGAATTTGGAGTGAATGACGATGCGGCGGTGGAGTTTCGTCAGTTGACGGATCAACTCAATCAATACAGAAGAGAAATCAATTCTCTAGTAAAACGCGAGCAAGCTTTCGCACGCTACTCAAGTCATGAACTAAGAACTCCGTTGACTGTTGCTCGTGGTGCCAACAAACTGTTACTGAGAAGCGAAACAACCGAATTTCAATCTCGTCAGGTTGAACGTATTGATGAAGCCATTGTTCAAATGTCTGAAATGGTCGATGCACTGCTTGGTCTCGTTCGCTATGAAAGAAACAGTGACGATGCACCGCTACGTTTATTCAGCCAGCAAGAGCTAGAGACTATCGTTTCTAAAAATTCGTTGCAGGCTGACGAGAAGGAAGTCGCGATAACCTTACAAGTTCAATCAGAACCCACCATTCAAGCCACCAGCGCGATAATGAACATGTTGGTCGGAAACTTGTTGAGAAATGCCATTGCAGCGACCAATAGTGGCACCGTAACGGTCACTCTGTCCCACGAGAGTGTTGTGATTGAAGACCAAGGAGAAGGCCTCCAAGAACAATACAATCCAAATGGGCATGGGTTAGGTTTATTGATTGTCGAGGACTTATGTCAACGCTTCCAATGGGGCTTTGAATTGGTCAATCGCAGCTGTGGTGGATGTACCGCTAAGATCACCTTTCAAACCGATCTATCCGCATCCACCCCAGAGTAAATGAGTTCATAGTTCGAAGCTCAATATCGAACGAAAACTTGATTTAGTTGGTTTACAGCGGTCCCTAGCTACTAGATACTCGCTAGTCCTATTTGAACTATAAATGCTGGCTCTTGAGTCAGCATTTTGTCTAAGTGCGATGAAACTAAATAATAGCCCTGTAACTCAACATCAATACAACGACCACACCTTTTTCTTAAAGCGTGACGATCAGCTTCATTCCCACTTTTGCGGCAACAAAGCCAGAAAGTTCATGAAGCTACTGGAAGACGAGCACCCAAGCACTACCACCCTAATAAGCTATGGTTCCGCTCAAGCCAACTCATTGTTCTCGCTCGCCGCACTTGCAAAAATCAAAGGTTGGACGCTTGAGTTCTACGTCGACCACCTTCCTCAATGGCTAAAAGAACGTCCAATCGGCAACTACCGTGGCGCTATCGATCTCGGGGCTGAGGTTATTTCAGTCAAAGAAACAGGCTCTGAGCTTCATCCACAAGAGTATATTGAGCAAGTAAGACAACCTGACTCACAATGCATTGTGTTACCAGAAGGTGGACGCTCTCAGCTTTCTGAATATGGCGTAAAACAACTGGCGATGGAAATACTGAGCTGGACTCGCTTTGAAAACCAATACGATTTTGTTGTGGCCCTACCCGCAGGAACTGGCAGTACTGCGCTGTACCTTCATAAGCATTTAAAAATGCACAACATCCCAGTGCTAACCTGTGCTTGTGTTGGCGGCAGTGATTACCTAACGCAACAGTTCAACGAGCTTGGCGAAACCGATCACCCGCAGATATTACCGCTTAAAGCCAAACACCACTTTGGTAAGTTGTACCAGCAGGACTATCAAACTTGGTTGGATCTACAAGAACAAACTGATATTGAATTCGACCTGCTCTACGACCCATTAATGTGGCAATGCCTAGAGCAATGGCAAGAAGAGAACCCAACCAAAACCGTCATCTATATCCATCAAGGTGGCATCTTAGGTAATGAGTCGATGTTGCCGCGCTATCAACGTAAGTACCCAGAACTTCGAAGTAGCCACACCGCTGATAACGCTACTTGGTAGTAATCCGTTCTTTTCTACTCTAATGCCCCGCGTTTCTGCGAACTGAGAATTTCTCAGCGCATCATGAACAGCCATCGCACTCCCTTTCGATGGCTGTTTATCAGTAATAGCCACCTGCTATCCCTGCCAGACATTTCAAGTTAGAGACAGAAATCTGGCGAGAATCATCGCGTTATCTATACTTTCGATTGGAACGTCAATTGTCATCGAAAGGAATTACGCATGCGAAAACTCACTACGCTCGGCCTGTTTTCAGTTTTACTGCCCTTCTCTGCGATATCAGGAGAAAACGTCACTTACCAAGTCGATGGGATGGATTACGAAGGTTATTGGAGTGAAGCCAGTGACCAAGCGCCTTTGGTACTGCTAATACACGATTGGGATGGCTTAACCGATTACGAAAAGAAACGTTCTGAGATGCTCAACGAACTAGGTTACAACGTGTTCGCCATCGACCTATTTGGTAAAGGCATCCGCCCAACCGAAGTGAAAGACAAAAAGCAGCACACGGGCGAATTGTATAAAGACCGTGAAAAAATGCGTGCGCTACTCAACGCAGGAGCCATGGAAGCACAAAGACTTGGCGGAAACTTAGATAACAACGTAATGATGGGATACTGTTTCGGCGGAGCCGCTGTATTGGAAGCCGCTCGTGCGGGGATTCCTTCGAAGGCTTACGTCACCTTCCATGGCGGTTTATCAACACCAAAAGGCCAAGACTACTCGCAGACTAAAGCTCCCGTAGTCGTGTTCCACGGCACGGCTGATGCCATGATTTCAATGCACGACTTTGGAAGCCTCGCCGCTCAACTTGAATCAACCAAAGTTCCGCATGAGATGATCACTTATAGTGGTGCGCCGCATGCCTTTACCGTATTCGGCTCAAACAACTATCAACAAGAAGCTGACCAAAAATCTTGGGATAGATTTACCCATGTGCTAGAAACCACGACCAGATAATCTTCTCCCTCAGAACCCACAACCCCATTCGAAAACTTAAGAATGGGGTTGTTTAATTATCACTGCATCATCTCGCTACAAATAGCGGTGGATACTTAAGTCATCAGTTTTAATATCACTAGCTGAGCCACTGACCACGCTTGCCAAGATCTTTCCTGAGCCACATGCCATTGTCCAACCTAATGTCCCATGTCCAGTATTTGTAAATAGGTTCTTGATAGGCGTCTTACCGATAATAGGCGTACCATCCGGCGTCATTGGTCTTAACCCAGTCCAGTATTCAGCCTTAGAAAAGTCACCCGCTTGTGGGAAAAGATCTTTAATCACCATATCAATCGTGGCTTTGCGTTTTTCAGGGATAAGGTAATTAAACCCCGCAAGTTCTGCCGTCCCTGCAATGCGAATACGATCATCAAATCGCGTCATCGCTACCTTGTAAGTTTCATCCATCACAGTCGAGGTTGGTGACTTATCTGCATTCACGATCGGCAGTGTTAGCGAATAGCCTTTCACTGGATAAACCGGGATCGACAAATCGACTTGCTTCAACAGTTCTCGAGAATAGCTTCCTGAAGCGACCACGTAAGCATCCGCTTTGAACTCGCCTTGAGTCGTTGTAATACTCTCAATGGTTTGATTCTGATGATTGAGCCTAACCACTTCGGTATTAAACACGAACTGAACGCCGAGTTGCTTGGCTTTTTCGGTCAAGGTTAAACAGAACTGATGACAATCACCGGTTTCATCGTGTGGTAAATACAGGCCGCCCACCAGCTTGTCTTTAACGTCTGCTAAACCAGACTCCACTGACAGACACTGTTCAACATCAAACAGCGAGTGTTCGATTCCACTCTCTGTTAATAGCTTCATATCCTGCTGAATAGCGTCCAATTGTTTTTCGCTTCTGAATACTTGCAAGGTGCCTTTCTGCCGGCCCTCATAAGCCAAATCTTCACTGATTCTTAGATGAGTCAGGCAATCTCGGCTGTAGTTAGCGACTCGTAACATCCGCGATTTATTCTGTGCGTACTTGGCTTCATTACAGTTGGCGAGCATCTTAGTCGCCCAAGACATTAACTCTGGAGAAAGAGAAGGCTTCACTTTAAGTGGCGCATGTTCTTGGGTAAGCCATTTCATCGCTTTCAAAGGGATGCCCGGTGCCGCCCATGGTGATGAATAACCGTAAGAAATTTGCCCTGCATTCGCAAAACTGGTTTCTTTGCCACTGCTATCTTGACGATCGATAACCGTCACCGAGTGGCCCTCTTTCGCCAGATACCAAGCACTGGTCAAGCCAATCACACCGCTGCCAATTACAATTACTTCCATTCTCTTCCCCTAATGCCCGACAAAGCCAAAACCAGCCGAACACAACTGTCAGTGTAAAACTCGTTTCGTTAATGGTTTGTAACTTATTCCGCACGTGTTGACTTAACAATAGAGAGAGCGTTGACAAAAACTCAATTCGACTTAAAAACGAATTCGGCAGTTTGAAAGTGTGATATTGGCGGTATTTGAAAGCTTAGGTAGGAGTCGCTAAGTAAATCAACTAAGCCTAGATATTGTAAGCGTCATGGCTTAAGAAAGTGGCGTTCTCGAGTAAGAAATCCAACAAGGTTTCGGCTTGTAGCGTAAGTGCACGGCCTTTCAAAGATTGAACCTTAACCGTCGCCTTCGATAGCATCTCCAACTCGGTCGCAACCACTTCAATCTGCCCTGACTTTATTTCATCGATCACAGTGAGCTTAGGCATAAAGGTGACGCCCAACCCTGCTGAAACGAAGTTAGTCAGTGCCGTGACTGAGTTAGTTTGAAGTTTTGGCTGCAAGGTAAGATGGGAAATTTGTTCAGCCTGCTTTACTAGCCTCCCCATACCGGTCGAGTTATCGATCAAGGCGAGAGAAGCGTCTTGAATATCTTGCATTACCACTGGTGCTTCTTTCATCGTAAGGAAGTGCCCCTTCGGAGCAATCAATTCGAGCGGATGGCTGCGTTCAACGTGGGAGTGCAGTTTAGGGTGCGGTGCAGACGCATAGGTTATCGCAAAGTCTATCTGTTGATCTTCCAACATCTTGACTGCATCCAATGCCCCAGCGATCTCAATAGAAAGATTGATATCAGGATAACGAGTCATGAAGGTTTGCATCGGTTTTGACACCAAGTTGGTAATAAATCCTTCACCGATAGCAATGCTGACATTGCCTCCTTTGAGGTTTTTAAGCTTAGTTAGTCGAGCAAGTACAGCGGCCTCTCCACGAACAATGGAACGGTAGTAATTCAGCAGTTCATTACCCGCTTCGGTTAACAGTGATTGGCGGTTGTTGCGCTCCCATACTTTCATTTCCGCTTGCGCTTCTAACTGTGTCAACATCCGACTCATCGCGGCAGGGTCAACGTTCATCATCTTAGATGCCTTACGTAACGACCCATATTTTGACAACGCATTTAAATACTCAAGAGCACGGATATTAAAGTGGTGCATTCAACTTCCTTGTGATTCGACTAACACTTGATCAAGCGTCTCACAATTTTACTACGAACATATATCCCAATTTATCAAGATTGTAATTGCACTTTCTAACTTGTGCACCGAGTCACTTCAAGACATCACATCAAAGGCTGATATACGTGTTTTAGCTTGCTGTCGATAAAACAAAGGCGACAACTTTCGTCATCACCTTTGAGTTGTTACTTCTTGTAGAGCAACAATCATTTTCACTGATGGACTTAGGCATCAAGTAAAAGGTTCGGTCGAATCAAGTCATAAACACAAGCAAGTTCACTGCTGAATTCAAACTGTTTGTTGATAATGCCGCCAGCCATATGAGGGTGCCCGCCGCCAAAACCAATCCCTTTTTCATTAAGGGCCCTTCTAACTATCTTCGCGACATTGTTTTTTGAACACTCTGAACGGAGAGAGATAAAGGTCTTCTCTCTATTTCTAGCAGTGAGAACAACAATATCGAGCTCATCAACACTCAGCAAGAAATCACCTAACACGCCAAGCATATTTTTAGGGCAACCTTCAGGAAGCACAGCAAATGCTGCGTTTTTTTCACGACGTAAGCTATCGAGCATGGAATAGAAAAGTTTTAATTCATGGAACTCTACTTGATTACGACAAATTTTGTTAACCATATCATTATTGGCCTTCGCTTGAAGATACAACAATGCTTTTAGATCTGCAGTCCCTACCCCTCGGGTAAAGTTTGCGGTATCAAAACTCAGACCAACCAATAGTGCTGTCGCAATATTTTGGGGCATCTGCAGAGAAAAATAACGATAATACTCAACCATTATGGTTGCTGTTGAACCATAGTTTGAACGTATATCGGAATACCATACAAAATCAGGTGCTTTCACTTGATGGTGGTCGATCACTCCGACCTCAAGCCCCGGAAAATCGATGACATTTTTCTCACCAATACAGCCATCAACAACAATAACCTTGTCATCCGGTTGTAGTTTCAAATCTTTTGGCTGATAGATTGGAATATCTAACCAATCTATTAAGTTCCTGAGTGACACTCGATCTATATAACCATGAAACGTAATATATGGGCGCAACCCTTTGCTTTTTAATAAGTATGCTAAAGCGTATGCGGAAGAAATCGCATCATGGTCAGGGAAGTCATGAGCTTGAATAATGATTCTGTCATCACCCTTAAGCCGTTCTCATAGACAGGATCTTA
>NZ_JBFRTR010000119.1:0-7460 GCF_041474215.1 Vibrio sp. 10N.222.52.C12 | reverse complement strand
GTAACAACATCAAACAGCTCTTGTATGTACAGAGGCTCAGCCTGGATTTTAACTTGCTTACCAATAAAGACTTCAAGCTCCGCAAGCGCATGAGATTCATCGCCCTCTAACGCCTCAGCTACGGCAGCTGCCGCATAGACCACAAATTTATCGGCGTCGTACGCACGATTCACTCGCGTGATCTCTCGAAGAATTTCATAACAAACGGTTTCAACTGTCTTCACACTGCCGCGGCCTTCACAAGCAGGACAGCTCGAACATAGGATATGCTCAATACTTTCACGAGTACGTTTACGAGTCATCTCAACCAACCCAAGCTGCGTGAAGCCATTAATATTGGTTTTCACACGGTCTTTGTCGAGCGCAGCCTCTAAAGAAGTTAGTACTCGCTTACGATGTTCCTCAGACAACATATCAATAAAGTCGATAATGATGATGCCACCTAAGTTACGTAGACGCAGCTGACGAGCAATCGCTTGAGTCGCTTCTACATTGGTGTTGAAAATCGTCTCTTCTAGATTACGACGACCAACAAACGCGCCAGTGTTGATATCAACCGTGGTCATCGCTTCAGTTTGGTCGATAATCAGATATCCACCAGACTTTAATTCGACTTTACGATCCAATGAACGCTGAATTTCGTTCTCGGTATCGTACATATCAAAGATAGGCTTATCACCTTCATACAGCTCAAGCTTGTCTGTCAGCTCAGGCACGTATTCAGAGGTAAACTCTTTTAGGTTTTCATATTCTAGACGAGAATCGACCTGAATCTTGCTCAGCTCAGTACCGACGAAGTCACGTAAGATACGTTGGCTTAAGCAAAGCTCACCATACAAACGAGTACGCGCCTTGTGCTTACCACGACGCTCTAATACTTTTAGCCATAATCGCTTCAAGAATGCGGCATCTTGTGCCAACTCATTTGAATCTGCACCTTCTGCTGCTGTGCGGATGATGAAGCCACCGTGTTCGTCACAGTAACGAGACACGACTTTTTTAAGACGGTTACGTTCAGACTCGCTGTCGATACGTTGAGATACACCAACATGACTTGCGCCCGGCATAAATACCAGATAACGAGACGGTAGAGTGATATCAGTGGTTAAGCGAGCACCTTTAGTACCAAGAGGGTCTTTGACCACTTGCACCACAATGTCTTGCCCTTGACGGACAAGCTCTGAAATATCACGAACCTGAAATTGTTTCTTTTCGTTTTCAGCGACACATTCAGTGTGTGGGACAATATCAGAGGCGTGTAAAAAAGCTGCTTTCTCAAGGCCTATATCCACAAAAGCCGCCTGCATTCCCGGAAGAACACGGCTTACACGTCCTTTATAGATATTTCCTACGATACCGCGTCGAGCATCTCGTTCGACATGGATCTCTTGAAGAGCCCCCCCTTCAATCATGGCCACACGAGTTTCACTCGGGGTCACGTTCAGCAACAATTCAGCACTCATGGTGCACCTCAGATTAGTAATTATAAGAATTCTTGCAGTAGCTGGTCCGTTTCAAATAAAGGTAAGCCGACAACGGCGTAATAACTACCTTCGATTCGGGTGACAAAGCGTCCGCCCAAACCTTGGATCCCATAGCTACCGGCTTTATCGCATGGCTCCCCTGTTTGCCAGTATTGTTCTATTTCTTTTTCACTGAGGGGTTTAAACCATACGTCGGTAATAATGATTTCTGTTCTTTGTTTTTCTTCTGAAACCACAGAAACCGCCGTCATCACTTGGTGACGTTCATTCGCTAACTGAGTAAGCATGCGCTTAGAGTCAGCAAAATCGGTGGGTTTCTCAAGCACTTGCCCTTGGCTTACGACGACTGTGTCAGAACCAAGAACGACTATATCAGAGCCATGATCTACAGTATCAGAACTAGGAACGACATGCTGCCTTTCAGAAGGGTTATCTTTCAATAAAGACAACGCAGCTAAAGCTTTATCTAAAGATAGTCGCTTAACATATTCTTCGGCGGTTTCTTGAGCGTGTTTACACTCTTCAACATCGGTTACGAGGACAGAAAACTCATAACCGAGTTGAGATAGCAATTCTTTGCGGCGTGGAGAGCCGGATGCCAAAACTAAATGTTTCTTTTCCATCGTCACGCTACCTCACATGCCAATGGCGACGCACGCGTCTCATTAATAAAAACATCCAAGGCCAAAGTATACAGTTTATCAATGCGCTCCATAACGATAGCGGATTGAAAACAACATCTTGGATCAAATATTCACCAAAGAAGATCAACACCTCAAACAAGACCGTTAACGCGGCAATGATCATCGCTTGCTGCCATAACGCCATGTTACGAATGACGAGGAAGTTCATCGCAATAATGTACATCACTATTGCCATCATCATGCCTCGAATACCCAGAGTAGAGCCGATCAAAAGGTCCCACAATAAGCCTAAAATCAAAGCACTACCCACGTTAACACGATGCGGTAGAGCCAAAACCCAGTAACACGTAACCAGCAGTAACCAAGATGGTCTAAATAAATCTAAGCTACCAGGCCAAGGGATCGTCTGCAGAATCAGTGCTATTAAAAATGAGCAGAAAATTACTACCTTGCTTCTCAAAACGCTATTGGCCATCTTCGCCCTCTAACAATGCTTGTTCTATGCTCGATTGATCCGCTTGCATCTGTTTGTTTTCATCAGGCCATACAAGCAGCAGGTATCTGAGCTTATCGAACTCAACCACAGGCTCTGCTTTAATCACAGCGAACTCACGTTTCGGGTCGTAATCAACGGCCGTAACATAGGCGACTGGATAACCTTCTGGATATACCCCACCAAGACCTGATGTCACCAACAGATCTTCTTCTTGTATATCGGTACTGGTTGGAATGTGCTCTAGCTGGATCTCATCAATCATGCCATTGCCCGAAGCAATCACACGGATGTCATTACGAATAACCTGAACAGGAATCGCATTGTTTGCATCAGTGAGTAGTAATACACGACTATTATGAGCAGCAACGAAAGTGACTTGGCCGACAATGCCTTTTTCGTTGATCACCGGCTGACCTTCATACACCCCATCAATCTGACCTTTGTCGATCACGACTTGATGGCGATATGGTGAAGTGTCTACCGCCATAACTTCTGTGACGACTTTCTTCTCATCACGGATAAACGGCGAGCCTAACAGCTTACGAAGGCGCTTGTTTTCTTCTTGATATTGCTCAAGCAGAATCAGCTCGCTCTTCAGACGCAAGACTTCTCGTTTAATATTATGGTTAGATTCAATTAACCCTTTGCGAGTGCTAAAACGGTCGTAAACACCATCGAACATAGTGCGAGGCAAGTTGGCTGCATATTGAATAGGCGCAACCATGCTGTTTAATAGATAGCGAACATTTGAGAAAGCATCTAAACGACTATCAGCCAGCATAAGGCTGGCTGATAAAATTACAGCAAAAAACAGGCGCAATTGTAGAGAGGGACCTCTACCAAAAATTGGCTTCATTCTATATTTGGTCCTAGAGCTACATTTGATCCTATAGACAAGGTCCTAGGCTCTTTACATAAAACTAGATAAGAAAAGAGCCTAACACTAGATATTATTCTTCGCTGAACAGATCGCCGCCGTGCATGTCGATCATCTCTAGCGCTTTACCGCCACCTAGAGCAACACACGTTAATGGCTCTTCTGCAACAACAACAGGGATACCTGTTTCTTCTGTTAACAGGCGATCAAGGTCTTTAAGCAGTGCACCACCACCTGTTAGTACCATACCGTTTTCTGAGATATCAGAAGCCAGCTCTGGTGGACACTGTTCAAGTGCAACCATGACTGCAGATACGATGCCAGATAGAGGTTCTTGAAGTGCTTCAAGGATTTCGTTTGAGTTTAGGCTAAAGCTACGAGGCACACCTTCAGCAAGGTTACGACCACGTACTTCGATCTCTTCGACTTCATCGCCAGGGTAAGCTGAACCGATTTCGTGTTTGATCTTCTCTGCTGTCGCTTCACCGATCAAGCTGCCGTAGTTACGACGAACGTAGTTGATGATCGCTTCATCAAAACGGTCACCACCAATGCGAACAGAAGACGAGTAAACCACACCGTTCAGTGAGATAACCGCAACTTCAGTAGTACCACCACCGATATCAACAACCATTGAACCTGTTGGCTCAGAGACACGTAGGCCAGCACCAATCGCAGCAGCCATAGGCTCATCGATTAGGTAAACCTCACGAGCACCAGCACCTAACGCTGATTCACGGATAGCACGACGCTCAACCTGTGTTGAACCACAAGGTACACAAACCAAAACACGAGGACTTGGTTTAAGCACACTGTTGTCATGCACTTGTTTGATGAAGTGCTGAAGCATTTTTTCCGTTACGTAAAAGTCGGCAATTACACCGTCTTTCATTGGACGGATCGCTGAGATGTTACCAGGCGTACGACCAAGCATTTGCTTAGCAGCGTGGCCAACAGCAGCGACACTCTTTGCAGAACCCGCACGATCTTGGCGAATAGCTACAACTGAAGGCTCATCAAGAACAATGCCTTGGCCTTTTACATAAATAAGGGTATTGGCTGTACCTAAATCAATCGATAGGTCGTTTGAAAACATGCCACGAAGTTTTTTAAACATATTCTTCGCTCATCCTGCAAGAATTAGAAGACAAAAATTGCACTAAATGTACCAATGCCTTGCTGTTACGGCAAGGCATTGAAGTGCAAACATGGACTGAAACCCGCAATTTCTTACAGATTCCTAACTTAAGGGGCAAAAATTATATTATTACTGACCTGTTAAGCCACTTTCACCTCGGTAGATCACACGATCGTTACCGCGGTAGATACCGAATATACGTAACACTAATAGGTGGTACTAGTTTTGTTCACTCCACCAAATCACTCGATCACTCCCCCTATACAAACCAAAACGAACTTCGTACGATATAGTATCGTCAAAAATACCATCTTGGTTATAATCGTTTCTCAACCACGGAAACAACTCAAATCCAAGCGTACTTTCTAGAGATCCTCGATTCCCCTCACCAGGCGCACTGTAAGATATATATCCCTGGCCATACTGAAGAATAGGCGTCGACTCTATGGTGGCAGCGGTAACACCACCTCCAACGGGTAGAGCACTTGAGTCATTACCAACATCAAAGCTCAAATCCACAACCGAAAAGTCACTGCAAGAGTCACTGGTATTCGTTTTAAAGCTTAAACCGTCAAAATAGTAGCTTGTTACAGCGGATTGCACCCTTGAGGTTTCAGGGCCAAAAGTATCTGCTAGATCTAGGTATCCCCAACGTTGACGTTGTGAATCTGAAACTGAAAAATCAAAACCGGAGCAAGAAGAACTTCCATTCGTTTGATAACAAACACCATCAAGATCTTTTGTGTCATTAACAGCTAAACGAACGACAACCCCTTCATTGATTGGTCCTAAGGAGGTTAGCGGTTTCACATAAGCTATTTGAGCCTCTTCTAAGCTTGCCAATTGAAGGTTAGATTCAAAAGTGACTTGTCCCGGCCAAGCAAAACCTTGGGTTTTAACAACTTTACTGGAATCGGTATCAATAATTGACAATGTTGAACTTTCTGCCCAGAAAGTTCTAAAGTCCCAAGGATTAGCATATCGCCACCAACCGTCAATTTTATAATTGATCGTTTCTTGCTCTCCGTTACTGCCCACGTTATCAAACGACCGTCCAGTAACCGTTAATTCAGGTAAGCGACTAAACTCCATCGCTTGTCCTAAATACGTAAATGTTGAACAAGCTTCAGTAAAACTCGGTGTGTTGCCATTCAGATGAAGATAATAAGGTGTAAACCGCCCCACAGAACCAGTTTGTGCACCTTGAACTGTAAATGAGTTGCTGCCTAAGTAGGAAGGTAACTCTTCAACTAAAAAGTTAAAAATACCTACTTCAGAAACACTTTGAGCGACAGAGTTAACCCCAGAACTAATTGCGGTATGACTGTAAGAAACATTACCAAGTAAACCAGGTTCTGTACCGGTAACTACTGGAGCCTTAAGTTCATGACTCAAAGAAATATCTTGTGAGCTAAAGTTAGGAGTAACTACTCCAGTATCGCCGGAAGCCCAAATATTTAATGTAAAAGCCTCACCGGCTTTCGCAAAAACGGAGCAACTTAAATCTTCAGTTACACAGGAACCACTATTTCCAGCCGTATTTTTAGCTTGTATATTGAGCTGCTTAGGGAAGCTTACGAACTGGGTACTCCCTTGCATATCCAATCCAAGTTCATCATCAGAACCTTCATACTGAGCATTAAGTTGTAACTTTCCTGCGTCAATATAACTAACATCAAACTCTGCTTCCCCATAATTATCAAAATCAACGGCAAATACTTTTGGGGAAGCGCTGTTCATTGCCAGATCTTTTTTAACACTGCCAACTTCTAAACCAATAATAGGACTACCAATAATGACAGAAGAATCGGGGGTAATGTACTTACCAAAGAATTCGATATTCTTTGAAGTGTTCTGGAAACTTGGTAAACACCTTTGAGCATCATCAGAGCTTTTGACCGCTTTAATATGACCAGTTACTGGCCTGTTCGCTATTTTGTCGGGTACATCTAAGACAAAACCACTACTAAAAAACTCAATGTTACAGTTGCCGCTTCCCAGACCACCTCCAGCACTCGAACATAATGTTTCCCCTCCTGGTTTGACCGCAGGATCAGAGTCAATAACGCCAATGCTCAAGTTACCCGCAGTATTCTTTCGAACTGAATATATTCCTGTACCGCTAGATAACTGAATTTGATTACCACCAACCCAACCTCCACCACCTGCTACATTTGCAGGAGATAAAGTGACATCAATATCTCCTGTCACCAGTTCTGAACAGGATTCATTAGCACATGCACGAACCGTCACTTCTTCAGCGTTGCACGTAAGTTCGCTACCTGAATGCTCAAACTCAAAGTGATCGATAGAATCACCTGGTACATATGAACATAAGTGCGCCTGGTTATATAATTGGAAAATTTGTTTATTCGTTAATGGCTGTTCAAAAATTAGAACTTCATCGATATAACCATGAAAAGCCCGCCCTGAAAAATTCTGGTCTTGGCCTATCTGTAAAGGCTTAGTATTATTTACTAGCTTTCGATTTGCATTTATTAAAAGTTCGCCCTGTTCCTCTCCATTAATAAATATGCTAGCCAGAGATTTATTATTACTATAATTTTCCGAGTCATATCTAAGCGTAATAAACGACCAACCATTTAATGGAATACTAACTTCACTTGTTAATGTTCTTGTTTGAGCATTTCCGTTCCCATTTTTGTTTTTATCTTGCCACCACCAGAATATTTTACCACTTGAGTTTAAGTGAAACTCATAGTTATTATCTTTCGATAAAATAGAATACAAACCGGATGTAGGGTAACGAACGGGCTTAACCCAGGCTGATATTGTGAAGTTTTTATCTATATTTAAAACT
>NZ_JBFRTR010000118.1:0-8563 GCF_041474215.1 Vibrio sp. 10N.222.52.C12 | reverse complement strand
CATCTAGCATCTAGCATCTAGCATAAAAATATACAGGATTCACATGTACCAACTCAGCTTTTCTATGCCCGAGTTTCTTGAAAACTACTGGCATAAAAAACCAACCATCTTAAAGGGTGGCTTCCAAAACTTCGTCGACCCAATTTCGCCGGAAGAACTTGCTGGTTTATCGATGGAAGAAGAAGTGGATTCTCGCTTTGTCTCTAACCTCGACAATCAGTGGACTGCAGAACACGGCCCATTCTCTGAAGAAAAGTTTGGCGAATTAACCGAAACTCATTGGCAACTGATCGTTCAAGCAGCGAACCACTGGCACCAAGGCGCAAATCAGCTGACTGAGGCGTTCCAAGCGTTACCAAACTGGTTATTCGACGATCTCATGATCTGCTACTCAGCACCTGAAGGCGGAGTAGGCCCACATATTGATCAATACGATGTCTTCATCATTCAAGGTCAAGGCAAACGTCAATGGAAGGTTGGCGCTAAAGATGTTGGCCAATACAAAGAGACTGTTCAAGCGTCTGCACTTCGTCAAATTGAAGGTTTTGACCCAATCATTGATGAAACTTTAGAGCCGGGCGATATCCTTTATATCCCACCAGGTTTCCCACATGAAGGGAGCACGTTAGAGCCGTCAATGAGCTACTCTATTGGCTACCGCTCGCCTAAAGAACAAGAACTGATCAGCAACTTTGCCGATTTTGTGCTTGCTCATGATATGGGTGACGTACACCTGCACGATCCAGAATTCAAAATGCAAGAAGGCTACGGAAAAATTCGTTCATCGGATTTAAGTAATCTCACAGGCATGTTGAAATCTGCACTAGAGCAACCTGAAACCATCAGTGAATTCATGGGTTGTCTGCTAAGCCAATCACGCCACCAGCTTGATATCGTTGCTCCAGAGCCACTATGGACTCAAGAAGAGATCGCTCAACACATAGAGTCTGAAGGTGAAATTCACCGAGTATCAGGCTTAAAAGCGCTCTACCACGAAAATGAAAGCAACACGGCTTACATCAATGGCGAAGTGGTTAAGGTTGATGAAGCGGATTCTTCGTTACTCAACATACTTTGCGATGAGACCATGATTACCTCGGCTACTGCCCTATCTCCTTCGGGCGTAACTGTCGTGACTGAATTGGTCAACAAAGGCTACTGGTTTATCGAAGAGTAAGCAGCGTCAACCGCTGGTTATTGCCTAGCCTCTAAATAAACAATTAAAAAAGGGACAAATGAAATCTTCATTTGTCCCTTTTTCTATTCAAGAACTGGTTAAGGCTTAATGCTTATACCTTGAACTGATTGACCAACTTCTGTTGTTGTTGAGACAGTTGGTCAATTTCATTGCCGACTTGCTCAGAAGCCGCGGCTTGCTCCAAGATCTTCGCACTCAAATCGCGAATATTAACCACGCTTTGATTTACTTCACCGGAAACCGATTGTTGCTCTTCGGCTGCTCGAACGATCTGACTGTTCATATCACTGATCGCCTCAATAGAAGTAAAGATCGACCCCAGATCTTCAACTGCTTTCTGAACGTGTAGTGCTGTATCGTTAGCTAGGATATTGCCTTCTTGTATTGCTTCAACGACATCTTGAGTTCCAGCATGAACCTTGTCGATCACCGCTCTGATCTCACCAACCGATGACTGGGTGCGACTTGCGAGGTTTCTTACCTCATCCGCAACAACAGCAAAACCTCGACCTTGTTCGCCAGCACGAGCCGCTTCAATCGCCGCGTTCAATGCCAGTAAGTTAGTTTGCTCAGAGATCCCTTCAATCACACTTAAGATCTCGGTGATGTTTCCGTTATTTTTTGCCAATTCTTCAACAATAGGAACAGCACTCGACATACGCTCAACCAGCTTTCTCATTTCACCGGCTGAAAGTTCGATGACTTGTTGCCCTTGTTGAGCAGAACGATTCGCTTCACAAGCAGCATCAACGGCCACTTCTGCGTTTTGTACCACTAAGCCCGCAGTTTGAGTCATCTCTTCTGCCGCTGTCGCCACAAGATCCACTTCTTTAAATTGAGATTCACTGCTTTCTCGAGTGCTTGATGCCGATGCTTTAGCCTGGCTTGTCGTGCTCGCCACTTGCTCAGTGGTGTGAATCACTTCTTTGATCGTGTGTTGTAGCTTGTCTAAGAATAAGTTGAACCCTTTGGATAGCTGACCAATTTCGTCTTGAGATTTCACTTCCAAACGTTGGGTCAAATCACCTTCACCAGAAGCAATATCATTAAGTCGCTCAACCACTTGTCGAATAGGCTTCACAATTGAAAGGGAAGCAAATGCGATAATGGCTAAGCCAAAGATAATAAACACTGTACCGGCGATCACTTCTGTTTTGATGCCTTCACTTAGCTTAGTGCTAATGATGGAATCCAATTTATTTGCGTCAGCGACGACACTGTCTCTTGGGATCTCAAACAACACCCCCCAAGTTTGGTTAGCTGCAACAACAGGTGCAAAGGCAAGTAACCACTCACCGTTCTCGCTCCATTGCGTTGTCACTTCACCACCAAAGATAAAGTCGGTCATTAAATCACTGTTTGTATTGCCACTTTGGAAAGTTGAACCGACTGCAATGCTTGAATCATCAGAAGCGATGACCGAACCATCTAGACTAACCACGTAAGCTTTACCCGCACCGTTAAACAAGCTCTGGTCAGATTGAGTAATCACACTGGTTAAACCATCAAGTCTTAGATCAATACCAAGAAAACCAATAGCAACGTCGTCAACCAAAATAGGGACTGAAATAGAGGACGTAAGTAGTGCTACACCACCGCTGTTCACGACTCTCGGCGTACTAATACACGTTTGCCCTGAAGACAAAGGACAGTAAAAACGTTCGCTATTGCTGTCATCATTCAAGATAGATTCTGAAAGAACGTTCGCTAGAACATTTTCACCGTTATCTGCCACCTTCCAGTAAGGAGCAAAACGACCTTTTTCGTTAGAACCAACATAATCAGCATCGACATAATTCGCATCTTCACTATCGAGCAAGTCAGGCTTGAAAACTAGATACGCTCCTTGAATAGAGTCGAAGTTTAAAACCGAGCGACGAACCATTTCATCCAAGGCGGTACGAAGCTCTTCACTTGGTGTAAAGTTTTCGTCTGCATTGTTTTTTAGAAACTGAGCACTGGCCGCAAGCATCTCTGCGCGGTAAATAGCTTCGTCTACATAACGTTGAGTTTCTTGAGCGTTTAGCTGAGAAACAGACGCCAGCAACTGCTGAGTTTTATTGATAACTGATTCTGAACTTTGAGATTTGATGACTTGTTGATTGCTCGTTGCGTTGTAGATCGAGAAACCAATAAGAGACAGTGACGTAATGATTAAACAACAACCTGCTAAGAGGGTTATTTTCCACTGTACCGATAGAGAGCGCATTTAATATCCTTATTTAAGCCAAAAGACTTCCATAACCATAACTATCACATCGACAACGAATTGCTGTACAAAATGTAAACAAGTTAGACGAATAGCTTAGCGGATAATTACAGCACAAATTGCTTACATATAAAACGAAAGTTTATACAAATGTTAATAGAGCGTGTTTTCTTCCTTTTTTCTGTGATTTAAAATGATGTACTCATATAATCATTGGCTGTGTTGCTTAGGTTTTAGCGCTTTGGACATAGCCAGAACATCGATATTTAAAGGAAGCCCACTCCACCCTCTCCCTCTTTAAAATGCAGCAATTTCGGATTAGTTTTTATAATCCAAGTTATAGATTTTTATCTTGCTCAACTTCACACTTTTTGATTGCTAAGCCCGCAATCAAGCTCTAATATCTCGCGCCTAGATTCCCTGAACACTTTATTCATTTGGCTCTCCTTTAATGGAGCGCTAAGGCTTTTTACGTCTTAATTTTTGGAGAGATACGCAAATGTCCGCCTCGTTTCCATTAGCGAAACTTACCTTTTTAATCGCTATTCTGACTGCCGTAGGTCAAATGACTCAAACGATGTACGTGCCTTCTATCGGTCATATGGCAGGTGAGTTCTTAGTTTCGGCATCTTCACTGCAGGCAGTGATGGCGTGTTACTTGATCCCTTATGGTCTGTCGCAATTTGTTTACGGCCCACTTTCAGATCGCCTAGGTCGTAAACCGATCATCGTGATTGGTTTGATCATCTACATCATCGGTACTTTGGTAGCATTGTTCGCTCACGAATATGAATGGTTCTTAGCGGGCAGCTTTATCCAAGGTTTGGGCATCGGTTGTGGTGGTGCGATGTCTCGTACATTGACTCGCGACTGTTTTGAAGGCGCAGAGCTGCACCGTGCAAACAGCTTGATTAGCATGTGTGTGATTTTCTCACCATTGATGGCTCCTGTACTGGGTGGTTACCTAACAGAAGTTTTCGGCTGGCGTTCTAGCTACTTATTCCTCGCGCTGTTTGGTATTGCTGTTGTGATCACTATGATGACGAGCATGATGGAAACACTGCCGAAAGAACGACGCAAGCATGAATCGGTTGCCAACAGCTACAAGTTCGTTCTGTCTGATAAACGTTTCCAAGGTTTCTTATTGGTATTAGTCGCAACCTTTGCTGGTGTAGCCGTATTTGAAGCAGCGGCAGGTGTGTTGCTTGGTGGCGTACTTGGCTTACCGGCAACCACAGTAAGCTTGCTGTTTGTCTTGCCTATTCCAGGTTACTTAGTCGGTGCAGGCTTATCTAGTTACATCGCACAACGTCGCTCTGAGCGCCGTGCATTGAATGTTGGTCTGGTTGCGATATTGGTAGGCTCAACAGTGGTATTGATACCGGGTCTGTTTGGTCAAACAACAGCATTAACTTTGATTGGCGGTGCCACAATTTACTTCTTGGGCGCTGGCATATTATTCCCAGCAGCAACAACAGGGGCACTTTCGCCATTCCCGTACCACGCTGGTACTGGAGGTGCGATTTTAGGTGGTATGCAAAACCTAGGTGCTGGCATCGCAACACTATTGGCATCGTTCTTCCCAGCTCAAGACCAACTGCCACTCGGTTGCCTGATGATTGCTATGTCATTCATCGCTATGCTTGGTTTACGTTGGGTTAATCGTAAACCTGACCACTCAAACGAAATGCCATTGGCTATTTAACGTAAAACTCGAATCTTGCTAAACAAAGGAAAGGGACATACTGAAAAGTGTGTCCCTTTTTGTTGCACATTTATTCCTTCCACTCTCACGTATCAGTAATTTCATTTAACATTACTTTGATTTTTTGAAAACAATAACAGACACTTACGATGAAGGTGCATATCCAGAATCCAATTATAAATAATATCACTGGAAGATACCCAACCAACAAAGGATGCTGGCATCAAAAAGAGTAAGGTGCACACTAGGGATATATAGATGCGTATCGCTTTAACCACATTAGTCGTATCAATAGCGCTTGTCGCCGGATGCAGCAATCAAGGAATATCAACCATGAACCACTACTCTCAATCACAGCTCGTCGCTCAGCAAACCCAAGCACCCGTTGCTAAGAAAGTCCCTCACGCAATGACGATTCATGGTGACTCCCGAATCGATGATTACTACTGGATGCGCGATGATGCACGCCAAGATCCAGAGATTTTGCAACAGCTTGAGCAAGAGAATCAGTACGCAGATACAGTGTTAAAACATACAGAAGCAGCACAAAAACAATTATTTCAAGAGATCAAAGGCCGAATCGCAAAAGACGACAATTCGGTACCGGTTCGCAAAGGCAGTTACTACTACTCGAATAAGGTCACAGGCGACAACGAATACCCAGTTCACCTGCGTGAAAAAAACTTTTTAGGCACAGACAAGCAAGTCATCTTAGATGTTAACGAGCTAGCAAAAGAGCATGAATTCTTCAGTATTGGTGGCTTAACGATCAGCCCAGACGAAAACTTGTTGGCCTATGGCGAAGATACGCTGAGCCGACGAATTTACACCATCAAGATCAAAGACCTCACAACAGGTGAATACCTAAAAGATGAAATTGAAGGCGCTTCAAGTGCAATCGCGTGGCAAAACGACAACCAAGCCTTCTACTACATCAAAAAAGATCCACAAACATTGCTGGGTTATCAAGTTTACCGCCACGTGTTAGGCACAGCTCAGGCAAGCGATCAGTTAATCTACGAAGAAGCCGATAGCGCTTACTACACCTCTTTGAGTAAAAGCAAAGATGGAGAACAGGTCTACATTTGGCATTCGAGCACAGAAACCAGCGGTGTCTCAGTCATCGATGCCAACAACCCAAAGGCTACAGCTGAGGCTTTCTACCCAAAAGAGACCGGCATAGAGTACAGCATCGCTAAGCTAGGTGATTGGTATTACATCTACACCAACTACCAAGCGGTCAACTTCCGTTTAATGAAAGTCACAACCGAAGAGATGCATGAACGCTCAAAATGGGTCGATGTCATCCCAGCAGACGATAATACTCAGCTTGTAGATTTCGAGTTGTTTGATGACCATCTTGTCTACGAGCAACGCGCGGATGGCTTGTCTACAGTGAAAGTTCGCCAACTCTCAACAGGCCACGAGTTTCCACTTGAATTTAACGACACCGCATTTACCGCTTACCTAACGAGTAACTATGAATTAGATAACGCAAAAGTTCGTATCTATTACAGCAGCTTAACCACGCCAGGTACTTACTATGATTTCGACCTAAGTACAGGTGAATCCGAACTCATGAAGCAAACACCCGTATTAGGTGATTTCGAAGCGGATAACTACCAATCAGAGCGAATCATGATTACGGCTCGCGATGGTAAGCAAGTTCCTGTCTCTTTGGTTTATCGTAAAGACTTATTTAAGAAAGACGGCACTAACCCAATCTACCAATACGGCTATGGGTCTTACGGCTCTACGATTGAACCTACCTTCAGCTCAACTCGCCTAAGCCTACTGGATAGAGGTTTTGTTTATGCCATCGCACATGTTCGCGGTTCAGAAATGCTTGGTCGCCCTTGGTATGAAGATGGCAAAAAACTGACCAAACAAAACACGTTCAACGACTTTATTGATGTAACCAAAGAGCTTGTTGAAGAAGGCTACGGCGCGAAAGATAAAGTGTTCGCCGTTGGGGGGTCTGCTGGCGGTCTATTGATGGGAGCAATCATCAACCAAGCACCAGAACTGTACCGTGGTATTGGTGCACATGTTCCGTTTGTAGACATTGTGACAACCATGCTCGATGAATCGATCCCTCTAACCACCAATGAGTATGACGAATGGGGTAACCCGAACGATAAAGCCTACTACGATTACATGCTGGGGTACTCACCGTACGACAACATTAAGGTACAAAACTACCCGAACATGTTGGTAACGACAGGCCTGCATGACTCACAGGTGCAGTACTTTGAGCCAATGAAATGGGTTGCGAAGCTGCGTGAAATGAAAACAGACAACAACGTATTGCTGTTCAAAACCGATATGGAAGCCGGTCACGGTGGCGCTTCTGGCCGATTTAAACGATTAAAAGAAGACGCACTTGAATACGCGTTCTTTTTGGATTTACTTAAGACTCAATAGATTCTACGTAACTGTAAGTACTCACATCATTTAATGTCGCCATTTTGTCTCTACAAAGTGGCGACAGAAATTATTAAGCATGGTTAAATACGATGAACCATGAAATCCACCAAATCAAAAACCTTTAAAAACAAGCAGTGACAAAGGTTTACGAGAGGTATAAAAACAAATGAAAGTAATTAGCTTCAACATCAACGGTCTTAGAGCCCGCCTTCACCAACTGCAAGCTATTATCGACAAACACCAACCCGACGTGATTGGTCTGCAAGAGATAAAAGTGCACGATGAAGCCTTCCCAATTGCTGATGTTGAAGCAATGGGCTATAAGGTTTACTTCCACGGTCAAAAAGCCCACTACGGTGTGGCAATGTTGTGTAAGCAAGAGCCTATTTCTGTGCAGAAGGGTTTCCCAACAGATAATGAAGACCATCAAAAACGCATGATCATGGCGACGTTTGAAGATGAAGATGGTGAAAAGGTTACCGTGCTAAATGGCTACTTCCCTCAAGGGGATAACATCAAGCATGAAACAAAATACCCGTACAAACGCCAGTTCTATAAAGACTTAATGACTTACTTAAACGATTATCACAACAAAGATGAGCAAGTGATTGTGATGGGCGACATTAATATCAGCCCTATCGACGCAGACATCGGCATTGGTGAACCTAATGCGAAACGTTGGTTAAAAACTGGTAAATGTTCTTTCCAACCAGAAGAGCGCGAATGGTTGAAAACATTGATGGATTGGGGCTTTGTAGACAGCTTCCGCTTGCTGCACCCTGAAGTGAATGATCAATACTCGTGGTTTGATTACCGCTCAAAAGGCTTCGTAGACAACCGCGGCCTGCGTATTGATGTAGTCCTAGCGACTCAAAAGCTTGCTGATAAGTGTACTGAAGCTGGCATCGATTACGAGCTACGTGGTATCGAAAAACCGTCTGATCACGCGCCAATTTGGTCGACGTTCAAGTAACGAGTTAAACAGACACTTTCAATAAAAACGGCGCTCAATGAGCGCCGTTTT
>NZ_JBFRTR010000117.1:1153-19648 GCF_041474215.1 Vibrio sp. 10N.222.52.C12 | reverse complement strand
ATCTATATTTGCTTTGCAATATGCAACACCACTAATGATATAAGAATAAATAAAAACAATAAGATAGAAAAATTCTCTTTCTTTTAACCCCGAAAGAGAGCACTTGAAAGCGAGTTGTGAGCAGGCGACAACAACGTTTTGGAAATTAGGAAAGCCCCATGAAATCTACGATAATCATCGTGAGTCACGTCGTGAATGATGCGATCACTCACGGCTTCGTGCCGACAGCAAAAGCGATGGGTCTCCACGTCATTTTGATCACAGACCACAAACTCAACCACTTAAAACTGGCAAATGAAGATGACCGCTTTAATCCCGATGAAATTTTGGAATGCGATGTCTTCAACCCTCTTGAACTCATCGAAATCATCACAGAGCAAGAGCTAGAACCTCATGCTGTTTTCAGTAACAGCGACCACCTACAAACTTCCACCGCAATCTGTGCACAGTTCTTTGGTGTGCCTGCTAAAGATTGGAATGTGACTCTTAAGGCGAAAAACAAATACTTAACTCGTCAGGTTCTCAACGAAAAATCGTTACCTAATACTCAAAGTGTTTTGTTAAGTCGAGAGAGCGCTCCTGTATTCGATTTCGATTTTCCTGTCGTTGCGAAGCCCAAGGAGGGCGTGGCTAGTTTAGACGTGCAGCGCTGCGAGTCTGTAGCTGAGCTGGATAACTATTGCGATACGTTTTGGCAAAAGCACCCTACGACTCCCATTTTGGTTGAGGCGTTTTTACAAGGTCCGCTTATCACTGTCGAAACCATTGGCGACGGGGAAAATTTAGTCGCACTTGGTGGGTTCGATGTAGAACTCTCTGCGCCACCTTACTTCATCGAAACAGCGGCGAGTTGGAATGGTATTAACAGCGTGCACTACCGTGATGAATGTATACGTCAGCTTCAAGAATTCGGGGTGGGGTTTGGTGTCTGCCATAGCGAGTTCATCATCACAGATTCGGGGCCGGTACTGGTCGAGATCAACTATCGAAGTATTGGTGATGGACGAGAGTTTTTACTTGATAACCTCTGTGGCGGGAATTGGTTCAATACCATCTTAAATCTTCACTTGGGTCACAAGCTTGACCCTACATTTCGTATTGATGGCAGTGCCCATGTGCACTATGTAGTGGCGCAACAAAGCGGTTTGATTGAAGGGTCATCAACTTCTTTCATTCACCAAGAGGGCGATATTGTCACTCAGCAGCAAGTGCTTAAAAAGGTTGGTGAGACGTTCCAACAAAGTTTCTCCAACAAGGATTACTTAGCGAGAATTTCGGTCGTTTCCCCTTCTAGTCAAACTCTAGAACCCGCGCTGCAACAGGCAATCTCTCGATTCAATCTAACAGCAACAAACGAGGTAACAGCATGAATGAAAACGCGTTATACCTCACTCAACGTTTAGTCGATACTTGCTTGCGTGAAGATTTGTTCGGATTAGTTTCTCAAAGCCGATTTGAATCTCAGCTCCCGAGTACACTCAAGTTATCTTCTTATCCTCGTAATCAAATTTGGGCTGTTTTTGCAGGTTCAGACTTTACACTCTACTTGCCCGTTACTCCGAGCTATTACATGCAGCGTTGGGTATACGGGCAACCAGATGGTTCGAAAGGTGATGGTTGGTTCATCGAGAGAAATGGTGTCGTTGAAACCCAGCAGCACTATCAAGATTGGATCGAACTACTGAAAGCAAGTGCTCACGAAAGCTCGCATTCGTTATTAGATGGTTATTTGCAAGAACTCGAATGCGCAGAAAAACACAAAGGATTGTGTGATAGTGCCTTCAGTCAGCAATCCGAATCACTAATGCAACCGATTTCTCAACTAGAACGTTGGGAGCAAAAGCTATTACGTGCCGATCAAATCGCATCCTATCTTGACCACCCTTACTACCCGACAGCACGTGCTAAGTTCGGTTTAAGCGATCACGACCTAGAACAATTCGCGCCAGAATTTGCACAAAGCTTTGAACTTCGTTGGCTCGCAATCGAGAAGTCACTCGTTACATTGACCAGTCCACAACCAGAATGTTGGCCAACGATGGAACAAGTGGGTCTGCCCGCCGATTTTGCTCTTAGCCATGAGTTATTCCCCGCACACCCATTAACACTAAGAAGTCTTGATGGACTTCCTGATGGTGTCATTGAAGCGCCGGTTGCGTGTCTTGAGGTGACTCCTACCCTGTCAGTGCGCACTGTGGTCGTGAATCAAGCACCACAGACCCACATCAAAGTACCGCTGATCATGCGATCTTTAGGTACTAAAAACATTCGCCTAATCAAACCATCGACGCTCTATGATGGGCATTGGTTTGAACGTTTATTGACGCACTTAGAGCAAACAGATCAAGACTTACGTGGCACGCTTTTCCATTGTAATGAGAAACATGGCGGCCATGTTGGAGACGATAAAACCTTTGCTTACATTGTGCGTGAATATCCGCCGAATTACTTCCAAGACAAAGCACTGGTGCCTGTGGCTGCTCTTGCCAGTCCAATGCCTGATGAACGCTTGTTCTTGGAACACCTCGCCGAACAGTATTATCAGCAAGATACACTGACTTGGTTTAAAGATTACGTTGATCTGCTTTGCAAAGTGCATCTTACATTGTGGATTCGTTACGGTATCGCGTTGGAGTCTAACCAACAAAACGCCATCATTGCATTCGATGAGCAAGGCAAGATGACCTTAGCCATGAAAGACAACGATGCAGCGCGTATCTGGCCAGAACGTTTCCAAACGTTTGAACAACAATCGCCTGTAAAATGTGAGCAGCTTTTAGATCAACGCATCACTGTAGACAACGAACTTGCTCTTGGTCAGATGTTTACCACGATTACTTTGCAGTTAGACATTGCCGCGATTGTCGAAGCAATGGCGACGAAAGGAATCGCCACGTCAGCTTATCTGTATGAAGTGGTTGCCAATAGCCTTTCCCAACAGCTTAGCCAGTTGGACAAACAAGGACACAACACCAAGCTCGCAAACGAGATGTTGTTTGAGTCACCCAACCTATACGCTAAATATCTATTGAGCTCAGGTAGCTTGTTGTCTAAAGAGTTATCCGGTGCAAGCGATATCAATAAATTTTATGGCTTGTCAGCACCGAACTTTTTATTGCTAACCAGCGAAGAAGCACAACACGCTTACCTTGAAAACATCAAGCAGAGTGTGAGTTAACGCATCATGACCAAACTCATCTATTGTGTACTTTTAAGCCACTTTATCGCCGCGTTTGCAGCCTTAGGAATGCCGCTGTTTTTGCCAATGGTATTGCCAACACTGGATGCAAACATTACTTCGGACTGGGCGGGGGTACTGTTTATTTTGCCGACCTTTTGCACTGCCGTTGCGGCACGCTTTTGGGGGCAGTTTGCTGATAAATATGGCAGACGTCGCTCTCTATTACGTGCTCAACTCGGGCTTGCAGCAGGCTTCGCGCTGTGTGGCTTAGCCGATAATCTCTCAATGTTTGTGTTTGGTCTTATCATTCAAGGAACCTTTGGTGGCACCATGGCCGCCTCAAACAGCTACTTATCCAGCCAAATCAACGATGCGAAATCACTCGGTAAGTCACTCAATAAAACTCAGCTTTCTGCCCGTCTGGCGCTAATTATTGCTCCGATAGGGCTTGGCTGGAGCTTATCAGAAACAAACCCGCTGAACGCGTATCTGTGGTTGTCCGCTTTGCCGCTATTCGCGCTATTGATCACCTTAACATTACCCATCGATGACTTAGCGAAATCTAAGGGAATTGTAAAAGATCAGGTATCGAATAAAGCTCAAAGCAGCCAAACCAACTCGTTAAATACGCTTTATTGGGTGTTTGGCGCGCAGTTCAGCTTTGCTTTCGCCATGGTCGTCACGTTCCCCTATTTCTCGCCTTATGTGCAGCAATATGGCGTGACAAGCCAAGCGTGGATTGGGTTTTTATATGCCCTCCCACATGGTGTTTATCTGCTCTTTGCAGGAAAAGTCCATCTGTTCTCAGAATGGGTTGATCGCCACCAGTTTGAACGCAATCAAGCGCAGCGTACTTTATGGCTAGGCTTTGGTTTGCTTTCACTCAGTGCAGCAATGCATCTCACTCCTTATCAAGAAGTGTTGATTATTGCTCGTATTGTTTTCGGACTTGGCATGGTTTGCTGTTATCACGGCTTGCATCAAGCGTTAGCAAACCAAATTGATCGACGACAAAGCGGCAAAGTATTTTCGCGCTTTGACGCTATGTCTAAATGGGGTGGCGTTACGGCTGGGTTGAGCGCGTCTTTTATATCAAGCTTGGGCTGGCTTGAGGTTCCTTTCATACTTTCTATGTTGGTCAGTGGCATTGCTGCTATCGCGCTGATCATCCATTCAAAATTTGGACATCAACATGTTACAGAATCAATTATCTCCAAGTGAGTATTACGCTGAAGACCAAGCTCTTCAAAATCGTAAAAAAGTACTGCTAAACCGAGAAAAAGCCCAACTCAATACCATCATGGGCGTGGTGAACTGTTACTTACGTGAATACGCGATACCCAATGAACAGGTTAATTGGCGCTACAGTTCTGCCTCTCTGCCTCAAACTTTGAAAAGAAACTACAACGCTAACCAGCGCGTGGCCATTCACCTACCTCACCAAGATCAACCTCAGAAAAATGGTCTGATGGTTTTACCCGTTGAGTACATCAGTAAACTGGGGAAAGTGAAGCTCAGTGATACACCTTGGGCTAAAATGCCCGGCGCAGCTTGGTGCAAATTGGACGCAACGCAAACCCTGACGCTTCTACTCAGTTACCTAAAAGAAGTGCTGACGATTCCATTCAATCACGAGTTGATCGAGCAAATGGAAAACAGTTTGTTGATCACCGAACAGTTCCTAAACTCAGACAGCTCACCTCAGCATCACAACGCGTTTATCGCATCAGAGCAATCGTTACTTTGGGGACATACTTTTCATCCAACGCCAAAGAGTCGCTCAGGGGTCAGTATCGATGATCTGCTAGCGTGTTCCCCTGAGGTTGGCGCTAAGGTTCCCCTGTATTGGTTTAAGGTCGACACCGCGTTGCTCGACGTCTTGAGTTCAGATGACCGAACCTCACCAACGACCATGCTTGAACAACTTGCACCTGATGAAAACAATTCAGCAGGTACCATGCTTTACCCTTGTCACCCTTGGGAAAGTTACACACTTTTGCAAAACCCAGTGGTCAAAACGGCCATTGAACAAGGCAAAATCATCCCGCTTGGATTAGGTGGTGAAAAACTCTTACCCACTTCATCCGTGCGCACTCTGTACCACCCAGATATGGATTGGTTTGCTAAGTTCTCTATCAATGTACGTTTAACTAACTGCGTACGTAAAAACGCATGGTATGAGCTCGATAGTGCCGTTCAATTAACCTCGATTCTGCATCCCATCAAAGAGAGTGAACAGTTACGTAATCCTGTATTCAAGGTAATGACTGAACCTTACGCGACCACATTGGATCTAGAGTCGGTTGCCGAGCAGGAACAAACTGATGTTATTAAAGCTCGCGAGTCGTTTGGTATTTTGTATCGAGAGAATTTCACCTTAAGCGAAACCGATATTTTGCAACCAACGTTAGCGGGTGCCCTCTTTGCTTACGATACAGACGGGAACAGCTGCATCGCCACTCAACTCAAACAAAAAGCGCAAACAACACAAAGCCAATATGACAATGTCGCCACGCTGTGGTTTGAGCGCTATCTGCATTGTTTGATTCCGGGCGTCTTTAACTACTACTTCAAACATGGGGTTGCGTTTGAACCGCACTTACAAAATACGTTGATTGGATTTGAAAAAGGCATGCCTTGCTGTGTATGGATTCGAGACTTAGAAGGTACCAAGCTACTACGCGAATTTTGGCCATCAGAAACACTTCAGCAACTTTCAGAGCGTGCTCGTCAATCGGTGTTCTACAGCCGTGAGCAAGGTTGGAACCGTATTGGCTATTGCACCTTCATTAACAATATCAGCGAGGCCATTTTCTTTATCGCTGAGGGTAACTCGGCACTTGAGAATACGTTATGGGGAACTTTAAAAGACGCTATCGTCCGCTGGACGTCTATCAATGGCCAGCAACCCGAACTAATGGCATTGCTTAACGATGGTCATTTTCCAAGCAAAAATAACTTCACAACACGTTTGATGCAAAATGCCGATAAAGAGTCCGGTTACACCCAAGTTGCAGCACCGTGGCCAACTCATTCAAAAGGAGTTCACCATGCTTAATTCTCCTCAACTTTCAGCCTCTATCCATCAAGAAATCCAGCAATTGGCCAAGCAACAAACGCAACCATTATGTGCTTATCTTTATGATCTCGATGCATTGGAGCAGCACATTAAGCAGATGCGCCATGTATTGCCAAAAAACGTAGAGCTATTTTACGCCGCGAAAGCGAATCCTTCAGAGCCGATATTACGCACTTTAGCCCCTTATGTTGATGGTTTCGAAGCAGCATCAGGCGGAGAGCTTGCACACCTCCACCAGCAACAACTCAATAAACCACTGATCTTTGGTGGCCCAGGGAAAGTGCCCAGTGAGTTAGATCAAGCGATTATACTCGATGTTGATGCGATTCATGTAGAGAGCCTCACTGAGTTACAACGCATTGGTTCTTTAACACAAAAGTTGAATCGACCTGCTCCGATCTTCCTGCGTATGAACATAGACATTGGTGACATCACACTTAGCAAATTAGCCATGGGAGGAAAGCCCACCCCGTTTGGCCTCGATGAGAGTGAGTTAAGTAATGCCTTGATGTACCTACGCGATTTCCCCTTAATCAAGTTGAATGGCTTTCACTTCCATTTGATGTCACACCAGCTTGAAGTCGGTCGACACTTAGCTTTGATGGAACGCTATTTCCAAGTAGTGAAGGAATGGAAAGAAGAATACTCACTTGAAGATCTTACGATCAACTTGGGTGGCGGTATGGGAATCAATTATCAAGATCAGAAACAACATTTTCCGTGGGTAGAGTTTTGTGACAAATTGGAATTTCTGATTGCCAAAGAACAACTACAAGATTGGACACTGCGTTTTGAGTGCGGGCGCTACATCTCAGCACCTTGTGGCTACTACGTGATGGAGGTGTTAGACATTAAACAAAATCTCGGTGAAAACTTTGTGATTGCTCGCGGAGGCACACATCATTTCCGTACTCCGGCAGCGCAAAGCCATGACCACCCTTTTGCAATCGTGAAAAGTAATCAGCAACCCACTATTTCACATCCGATAAACCATGCCACAGCCACGTTGGTTGGACAGCTTTGTACGCCAAAAGATGTTCTGGCACGGAATCAAAATATCGATCACATCGACATCGGTGACTATGTGGTGTTCACGCTAGCAGGCGCTTATGCTTGGAACATCTCGCATCAAAACTTCTTAATGCATGAACCTCCGGTGTTTCATTACTTCTAGGCATCCGCTGTGCTCTATGATTTCTAACTGATAGTTTGAGTTGAAACTCCATAGAGCCAGCTAAAGGCACTCAATAAAAAGTCACCAAATAAAAAGGCGTTAGTAAACTCAAGTCTACTAACGCCTTTCTTCTGTTTATCTTAGCCCTTTTGCAAAACAGCTGCAGTGATTGAGCAACCGCCCCCCCACAGTGATCGTAATGCAGAACCAAACCGTAGTTAATTCGAATACAAGCACTTAGCATTTTTCATCGACTGCGCAGCGGGAGTGATACATGGACAACAGAATCACTATCTTAGAGTTTCTCAGAGTGTTCGATTGCATTCGCTCCTCGGGCAAGCAATTGGACAGCAAGTATCAATTGGGCGAGATGGTAGCGTGGCACGATTACGATGGTTACACCTGTTGGTTGAGCTACCGAGACGTTACGGTGACCCTAATGTTCCACGGCTCATTGAAGATCGAATACGACAAAGCATCGAACTATGAAGACTTCATCAAGCGTTGTTTAGCTATGCTTGAAACTGAACCTTCTTCATAAGTGAACCATCGCTGTCGAGTAAACAACGCAGAGCCTGCGGGGAAAGAGTGGAGAAATTCATGAACGGAACCCATTGTAAAACACGGTTACCCCTTAGGTTAACCACATCTTTACTCCTTCTACTCAGCCTACATTCGTTAAGTCTTAAGGCTAGCGCAATAGGGACAAACATGATCGACTTTACACAAGCGAGTGAGCATCAAAACTGGACAGTGACCAACGACGATGTAATGGGTGGCATCTCTACAGGCGAGCTCATTTATCTTGATGATATGAGTCGATTTAGGGGCGAGCTATCGTTAGAAAATAATGGTGGTTTCAGTTCTGTAAAGCGCTCCATTGAATCACCTGCCCATGAAATAGACAGTGCAGAGCTAGTATTCGTTGGTGATGGTCGCACTTACCAACTGAGGTTCACAACATCGAAGGACGGCAATCGAATTCAATACAAACACGATTTCGATACGATAAAGGGAGTGCGGCTTAACAAGGTGTTCCACTTCAATGATTTTCAAGCTGTGTTCAGAGGTCGGCTACTGAGCGATGCGCCGGAACTTAAGGCACGAGACATCAAACAAATCGGTTTTTTGATTGCGGACAAAGAGCCCTCGCCTTTTGAGCTAGACCTAATACAGCTTCACTTCAGAACATCGAAACCTATCACATCACCAGAAGCTGACTAAACTGACTAAACTGAAAACAAACAAAAGCCCCTGAAACCTTTTGACTAGCAATCAGATATCAGGGGCTTCTTCTATTTAAACCGTCAACGATTCAAAACAACGGCGGATTAAAGCATCAGCAATTAGTATTTGATGGCTGTTTTACCAATCGAGGGACTGCTTTCAATACGTTGATGTGCATCTTTGATTGTATCCACACTAAGGCCATTTAGGGTCGAGGTTAGCGTCGTTTTAATACGGCCCGCATCAATCAGATTCGCGGCTTGGAATAGGATGTCTTGCTGCTTCTGGATATCTTCAGTGTTAAACAATGAACGCGTGAACATCAGCTCCCAAACAAAGCCTGCTGATTTGCCTTGCAGCGCTGATAAGTCAATGCCACCGTCAAATTCAACAATCGAACTGATTATGCCTTGCGGTGCGATCAATTCAACCATCGCATCCCAGTGCCCTTTTGTATCCGCAACATTGAAAATGTAGTCGACATGTTGAATGCCTTGCTCTCGCACAGACTCGACAAGGTTACGGTGGTTCACCACATGATCCGCCCCCATATCCCTTACCCACTGCTCCGTTGCAGGTCTTGAAGCTGTTGCGATAACATTTAAGTTGGTCAGTTGCTTAGCCAGTTGAATCGTAATTGAACCTACACCGCCTGCTCCACCAATGATCAGGATAGACTTTTTCTCTTCAGGACGAACACGCAAGCGGTCAAACAACGCTTCCCATGCTGTAAGCGTCGCTAGTGGCATAACGGCTGCAGCTTCATCAGAAAGGCTCTTAGGCGCTTTAGCGGTAATACGGTAGTCCACAGCTTGGAATTCTGCGTTAGCACCCATACGTGTTACGTCACCCGCATAGTACACACGGTCACCGACTTCGAAGCCTTCAACGTCAGCACCTTTGCCAACAACTTCACCGACTGCGTCATAACCCAGCACTTTTGGTTGTTCGAGTGTTTTGTCTTTGGCACTACGAATACGAATTTTTGCGTCAGCAGGGTTAATAGAAGTCGCGCTCACTTTTACCAGCAAGTCATTATTTTTTAGTTCTGGCAGACTCGTTTCAAACTCAAATAAACTGTCTTGCTCTGTAATCGCAAGTGATTGAGTAAATCCGATAGCTTTCATTTTTGATGGTACTGACATGGTGCTTTCTCCTTGAATTAGACGAGTTAATCTTAGTCAATTCTCACTCTAGATAAACCGCCTAATATTTGAATAATTCTCAAATAATTTTTGATAGTGGTATTGCCGTTATCTGAGTAACGCAGACGTCTCACTGCATTGCCAACGGCTTAAAGGCTAAATCAGGCCTTTCTCAATCAACCAATCATGTGTGACTTGATCTTGTGGTTTACCTTCACGGCAAACTTTGTAATCCAGCTCTGCGATGATGTCATTCGAGAAGCATAGGGAATCCAACTTCTGAATCTGTTGTTCGCTGAACAGATGCTTCTTGTCGTCTCTTAAAAGAAGCACTGCTCTGTCCACTATTCCGAGTAGGCCTTTTGGCTCTTTGAGCTCACGAATATCGTAACGATAGTGCAAAAACTGAGGTTTCCACAGTGGCACTACCACCCACTCTTTGTTTGCGACTGCACTTTCAAAGGCACTGAAACAATCGTCTTCACTGCCAGGAAAGAACTCGTAGCCGGCATCGCTCAGGCCATAATCTTTCATCATCTGGATAGAGAAGCGTGTGATACCAGCGCCGGGGTTGATGCCTTGAATGGTCGAGTTCATTTTCTCGATCACTTCAGCTTTTAATAAATCAGAGACTTCAGAAACCGCCTCTTCAGGCACATAGTCTGGTACGCCCCACAAAGCATAAGGTTCATAATGAAGCCCAAGCTCGATAAGTGGCTCAACTTCTTCAACGCCCGCTTTGTAGATACCGTGACTTGATGGCAACCACGCAGAAGAAAGCATATCCACTTGGCCTGCTTTCAGCTTTTCAAAGTTCTCCTGATGTGGAGAGAAAATACGCTCTACCTCAAAACCCATGGATTTCAATACATTGGCAACCAATGATGCGGTCGTACGGTGGAACGACAAATCCGTTACACCCATTGTGATTTTCTTAGTCATCTTATCCCCCTAGATCGTAGGTTTCGTCCATACGATGTGTACTGCGCTACGTTGTCGATATGGGGAAATGATAGTGAGAAAATTACTAATGAAAAACAGCCTCATATTTGAATTATTATCAAATTAGTTTTGACAATTAAGTGTTTGAAGCTAACTTAGAAGCGATAAGTAGAGATAACCCATTTGCAGATTGTGATGGGGAAATATCCCAACGCCATGTTTAGAACATAATTCAATACAGGTAGATAACATGCTTCTTGAAGATTTACAGGTCATTTTGAAAGTGGCGGAGTTTCGCAGTATCACCGCTGCAGCCACCAACCTTGATATGCGCACTGCCACAGCAAGTGCAGCGGTAAAACGTGTTGAAGCGGCACTAGGTGCGGAGTTATTTGTAAGAACCACGCGCCACCTAAGGCTCTCTTCAGCTGGCGAGCGTTATTTACCGGAATGCGAACAAGCCTTAAAGATGTTGGAGCAAGCGAAGCTCAACATGCGCGAAGAGCTTGGTATTCTTGACGGTGAAATTCGCATAGCGCTTTCATCAGATCTAGGACGCAACCTAATCACACCTTGGTTAGATGAGTTCTTGCTTGAATACCCAAAGGCGACGCTTCGCACTAGCATCAGCGATAGCAATATCGACTTCTACCGAGATTCCGTCGATATGGCGCTGCGTTACGGCTCCCCGACCGATGCCAATATGTATGGTTTTAAGATATGCGATGTGCCGAGGATATTGTGTGCGGCTCCTGACTACTTGGCTGAAATGGGAACACCAAAACACCCGAGTGACTTAGCGCAGCACAATGGTTTGCTTTACCAACTCCATGACATGTTGCAAGACGAGTGGGTGTTTAACGATGGTACTCAAGATCATAAAGTGAAACTAAAAGGAAATCGCGCTTCGAACGACGCAGACCTTGTAAGACGTTGGTGTATCGCGGGTAAAGGAGTGGCAATAAAATCTTGTTTAGACATGTCACCTCATCTGCTTTCAGGCGAAGTGGTTAAAGTTATGCCTGAGTTTAAGCCGACCCCTACCGAGCTGTGGTTAGTGTGTCCAAGTCGTCAATCCATCACCCCGACTGTGCGTCTACTGAGAGATTTATTCAGAGAGAAGACCGCTGAGATCCTTTCGCAACTGAGCAAACAAGGCATCATAGAAAGCACAACATCTTAAGATTGAATGCCGCTTAAAGATAAGAAACAGAGAGACAAAAAAGGCGTTAGCGAACTCAATTCGCTAACGCCTTTCATCATTAGAACATCATAGCTTCATGATGAACCTTAATAAGAGTACTTAGTTTAATACTCTTAATACAAGAGCTTAGTTTGACTCGTCTTCAACATCGCAGTCTGCACAGCACTGAAGAGCAATCTCATGTTCGAAGGTGATGGTGTCTTTACCTTCTTCTACTAGCTCTGCGATTTCGTCTACCACTTCTTTTTCATCATCCGCTTCGATTCCGCTTGCTAGCTCTTCTTCTGAATAACCGAAGAAGTTCAGTAGTAAATACTCACGCGCTTCATCTTTCGTACAAACCACGTCCGCTGAAAGATCAGGAGTGACCTCGCCTTGTGCAAGTGTTGCTGTCACTTGTGCGATAGCATCGTCTTTCATCGCAGGCGTTAACCAACCAAGATCAGTACTTACTGTCGTTTTTTTACAGTCGAAGCAAGGCAGTTGGTGAAAGTAGTATTGAAAGGTAGTCATAGGTAAATTCTTCTTTAAATGTTGTATAGCGAGATTATGCGCGTTTTGTAGCAAAATACTATCTCAATCACAACCTGAAACCGCTTCGTTCTAAGTATTTTTTCAAGCTCCGCGCAAGCTGATGTGATCATCCTATAAAAGCGCTGTTTTGCGCATGCTTACTCAGCTTTACGCTTGTTTACATTTGTACGGGTAATATATGCCTCATCAAATAATAAGCGTGGTACCTCACAATTGCTTTGGCTCTTGCTTAGTTTCGTCGTTCCAGCTATCAGCTATGAGTTCACGGCTTACTTAACTACTTAACTACTTAGCTACTTAGCTACTTAGCTACTTAGCTCGGATTTGTTTGAAATAGCTTTGTTTTCAATTAACTTACTTGCACTTGGCTTATTTTGAACCACGCTTATTTAAATCACCCATTTAGGATACCCAATCAATGATCATCAAAAAATATCAAGCCCTTGCCCTTTCATCGGTTGCTTTGCTCGCTACAGGCTGCTCACCATCATCAGATACGCCTTCGGTCAGCAACATCAGTGATTACCAAGGCTCAGCGAGTATTACTCAAGGTGTGGCGACCACTGTTGAATCGAATCTCTTTGAGTGTGCAAACGGACGTAGCCGAGTGGCGGGCGTCGGGGAAATTATGGACTCAGAAGGAAAGGTTTGGACGGTTCCAGCCAAGAACAACTTTGCGACAGGGCCAAAAGCCTTTGATCTTTATGAAGAGTGCTCAAACACCACACCAAGCAGCCTAGCCGAAGTCGATCAAAGCTCTGTACCTGTAGCGATAGTGGATCAAGACGGTGAAGAAATAACAGGTTATATTTTTGCCGATAACTATTTCGAACTTTATATCAACGGCCAGTTAATCGCGGTAGACACCGTTCCTTTCACACCGTTTAACTCAAACATCGTCAAATTTAAGGTGAAGAAGCCTTACACGATTGCGGTGAAAGTGATTGATTGGGAAGAAAACCTAGGTCTTGGCAGCGAAGATAACCGCGGAAAGGCATACCACGCTGGCGATGGTGGCTTTATCGCGAGCTTTAGTGACGGAACCGTGACAGGACCAGAATGGCAAGCACAAACCTTTTATACCTCACCGATTTATGACCTGACTTGTTTGAGTGAAGTGGACGGGAAGCGTCTTTCTGAAAGCTGCACCACGGAAGGAACTGACCACGGTCAAGATGCCTACGCCGCTCATTGGGAAACACCAACCAACTGGATGAACCAAGAGTTCGATTCAACATCTTGGCCTCAAGCATCAGTATATTCAGAAGACGATATTGGCGTGAACAATAAAAAAGCGTACATGAACTTTATCGAAAAATTCAGTGGTGCTGGCGCAAGCTTTATCTGGTCGACAAATGTCGTTCTCGATAATGAAGTGCTACTGAGATACGAAGTTAAGTAGCTTTATTCCTTTGTAAGCAAGCCCAGTCACAAGTATGACTGGGCTTACTACTCAAACAACTTGCTGGTGTTTCTAATTCACAGCGAACCTGATCATAATCTTGAGTCGTTTCATTACGACGAAGTTTGCGAAGTCTTGCTTGCTCCACGTGACTTAGCTTTGTAATTGTGTAACCAGCAACAAAACAACCCGATACACAAACCCCAAAATGCACTGCCGATTCCCAGTAAATTAGTACCAGAAGCAGTGAATAAGAAAGTAAGCAATGCGGGTTCTCGGTAATGACTGTCTGCCATTGATACCGCAAGGCAATTCATCAAGGTCGGCATCACCGCTAAGCCAGCAACCGCAATGACAATCTCGGAGGGCACGGCGCTAAACAGCGACACAAATGACATCCCCATCACGCCAGCTAACAAGTAAAACCCGCCCATACAGATCCCCGCCATGTAACGTGTCTTTGGATTGCCATCCGCATTCGGGCCCATGCAAATAGCGCCCGTAATCGCAGCAAGGTTATACGCAAAGCCACCAAACGGCGCGAAAATCAAACCCGTCACCCCAGTGGTGGTAATGATCTTCGATGAATCGATTTGGTATCCGTTCGCTTTTAGAACCGCAAATCCCGGTAAGTTCTGTGAAGCCATCGTCACTATAAACAGTGGGATACCGACACTGAACAACGAAAAGAACTCAAAATCGGGCGTGATGAACACTGGGGTCGTTAATCCCATAGTCACCTGACTGACATCGAGTTTGCCAAAACCCACACACATGACCAGTGCGATGATAAAAATGCTTGGGATCAGTAAATTTCCTAACCGCGCTTTCGCCAGAATAAATACAGCGAGCATGACCGCTACGACTTGCGCCTCTTCCATTAACGACGTGAACAAACCCAAACCGAATTGCAATAGAATCCCCGCGAGCATCGCTGAGGCAATCGATGTTGGGATCTGTTTTAGGACTTTCTCAAATATCCCCGCTAATCCAACTAACGTGATCAACATCGAACTGAACAAAAACACGGCCACAGCCTGATTCATTGTCAGCCCTTCAAGAGATGTGATTAACAACGCTGCTCCAGGCGTCGACCACGCTGTAACCACAGGCTTCTTGTAATGAAACGAGAGCAGTATTGTGGTTACGCCCATGCCAACCCCCAACGCCCAAAACCATGACGCCACTTGTTCTTCGGTTGCTCCAGCACTCATTGCCGCTTGGAAAATAATCGCCGCGGCGCTCGCATAACCAATGAAAACAGCGATAAAGCCGGTACTGACGTGAGAAAATTTTAGCTTAGTCATGTTAATCTCTTCCTGCGTGCGTTATAACGTCCATAGACCAAACCTAGCACCGTGCGCTATAACGCACAACTTATTTGTAAAAACTTGTAGAGAAAATATGCAAACAGAAATTAAAGTTGGCGTTAACTTGAAACGCCTTCGCCAAGAAAAAGGCTGGAGCTTAGACAAAACAGCGAAAGAAACTGGCGTGAGCAAAGCAATGCTAGGACAAATTGAACGTGGAGAATCCAGCCCGACAGTCGCTAAGCTTTGGCAGATAGCTTCTGGGTTCGAGGTGTCACTTTCGAGTTTTATCGCGGCTAGCCCAAACAGTGAACTGACGAGTTTATTCAGAGATGCAAACGAACTAAGACATGAGGAATACAACATTGGCTTTTTCGTCAGTTTGTTGTTTCCTTTTGAGGAAGCACTAGGATTTGAAATATTCGAACTCACCCTAGCACCCGATTACCAGCATGAATCCGCCCCACATAACGCAGGCGTCACTGAGCACATCTTATGCATTTCAGGAGAGATGGCCGTGATGTTTGATGATGAGTGGCATACGTTACACGCAGGACAAGCCGTTCGCTTCAATGCCAACCAGACCCATGCCTACAAAAATATCGGTGAAGGAAACGCCGTATTTCATAATGTGATTCACTACCCTAATAACAAGCAATAGTGCCGGATTTGGTGCTAACGGATGTTTAGCTCTAACCGGATGTTCAGCGCTAACGAAAGAGCTGGCAGACCACTGGCTGTTACTAACTTAAAGCGACTATACGTTGACGACCATGCTGCCATCTTCGGCTTGATAACGAGCCCATAGTTGAGAGAGGTTTTCTTTATTAAGCTGTATCTCTTTTTCTTTCAGAAACGTTTCGTTGTGCAGCTTCGAATACGAGCGCTCAGCAAGGTCACAGCTAAATGTAACGATGGTTTTCCCTTTCCCCATTCTAGCCGCAGCGTATAGCGCACCTGCTACGTTCAACGACGAACTGCTTCCTAGAAGAATACCGTCATGTTCCGCAACAAGGCGGGATATCGTCACCAAATCCTGATCGGGAAGCGTGATGGCACGATTGATTTTTGCCTGCCTGAAATTTTCAACCGTTCGCATGATCCCTATGCCTTCCGTGAACGAACTTCCCGTTGATTGATAGTGTCCATTACGTAGAAACGAATAAATGCCGGACCCATTTGGGTCAACTAACCAAGTTTCGAGATTGGGTTGCTGCTCAGATAGATAGTGTGAGTTTCCGGCAATGGTTCCACCCGTCCCCACCACTGAAACTAGAGCATCAATATTCCCCTGTGTTTGCTGCCAGATCTCAGGTCCAGTATTTAAATAGTGCGCTCGATAATTACTGAGATTTTCAAACTGATCTGCCCACCAATAACTCTCATTTTCGACACCAATCCGCTTAGCCGTGTGGTAAAAATGTTCAGGGTTTGCAAAAGGACAAGGGTCGACCAATAACAGTTCAGCATTATAAAGCGAGATCATGCGCTCTTTCTCTTGTGCCTGCCCTTTTGGCATCACCACCAACATTTTGTAACCAAGGGATTTAGCGACCAGAGCAAGTCCTATTCCCGTATTACCAGCAGTACCTTCAACGATTGTCATTCCCGGCTTAAGCTTACCGGCTTCTATTGCATCCATAACCAACTGAAGTGCCGCTCTATCTTTAATCGAACCACCCGGGTTCTGGTGTTCGCACTTAATAAGAATCTCACAACCTGATACCTCTGAAAGACTGTTGATTCTAACAAGATCGGTATCGCCAATCAGTTCACTGAGATTGTTTGCAATATGGGCAGATGACATCGCGACTCCATTTATTTGTTGAGGATAAGTTTGTTCATCGATTGGGTTGTCGATGATCATAAGCGTAGCTCTGGGGTCTGCTTAGTCAAGAAGTGCCGGAATTGAAAAGACTCTCATTTTCCAAATAGCAATTATAATTAGGGGTGACCGATTAGATTGAGGGCAAAAAAATGTTTCTAAAAGAGAAAAAACCGGTGACCTCGTTGATGTAACTGAAATGACCAAATTAACCAACTTATTTCAAGACAGTATCGAAGGTCGGTTTCAAGCAGGCGAAGAACAGCAAGACCCTGAGATGTTTAAAAAGTCCGAACTGATGTTTATGTCAGGGGAAGAGTTACCTCGATGCTGGACAGATCCAAACTACCGCTCAGGGACTAAATAACCTTAGCGCTTCCAGAGCACCCGATGATTCGCAATTTAAGCTCTGTTCTAAAACTGTTTCACGATCGCCTTGTTAAAACATTCAGACGCATCTTTACTAGACACAAAAAGCGAGCCACTTGGGCTCGCTTTTGATTGTCTTTTTCTTGCTTAGACTTCAGTTCAGATTACAGAAGTTCTACCGACTGTTGAGCAATCACGAATTCTTCGTTGGTTGGGATAACCATTGCTACTGCGTCTAACATTTCAGACTTAGCGATGATCCCTTCAGCACCAAAGCGAGCAGATTCGTTACCTGCTACATCTTCAACGAAACCTAGAATCTTAAGGTTGTTTAAGATCTCACGACGAATTGGTAGAGAGTTCTCACCGATACCACCAGTGAAGATGATACCGTCTAAAGAATCTAGCGTTGCTAGGTAAGAAGCAACGTATTTCGCTACGCGGTAAGTAAACACCTCAAACGCAAGCTTAGCGCCTTCGTGGCCCTCTTCCATTGCTTCTAAGATGCCACGAGCATCGCTCGTAAGACCAGACACGCCAAGGAAGCCAGACTCCTTGTTTAGAGAGTTAAATACTTGCTCTTGTGACCAGCCTTTCTTAAGTAGGTATTCGATGATGCCTGGGTCTAGGTCACCACAACGTGTGCCCATCATTAGGCCTGAAAGTGGTGTGAAGCCCATAGAAGTATCAACACTGTTACCATCTTTAATAGCACATACAGATGCGCCGTTACCTAGGTGAACAGAGATGAAGCTCGATTTTTCGATTGGCTTGTTAACCATCTTCGCAGCTTCACGGCTAACGAAGTAGTGGCTAGTGCCGTGGAAACCGTAGCGACGTACGCCGAAGTCTGTGTATAGCTCTTTTGCGATTGCACCAGTGAATGCACGTTGAGGCATTGTTTGGTGGAAAGCAGTATCAAATACAGCGAACTGAGGTAGAGAAGGGAAAGCTTCAATTGCAGCACGGATACCGATAGCACCTGCTGGGTTATGAAGTGGAGCTAGGTCAGATAGGCTTTCAATTTCGTTCGTTACTTCTTCAGTAATGCGAACCGTTTGAGTGAACTTCTCACCGCCGTGAACGATACGGTGACCGATAGC
>NZ_JBFRTR010000117.1:0-410 GCF_041474215.1 Vibrio sp. 10N.222.52.C12 | reverse complement strand
CGATACGGTGACCGATAGCCACGATATCAGCCGTGAAGCCTAGGTCTTCCATCAGGCCAACCAATTTGCCAATGGCAATTTTGTGGTGGTTATCTTCACCTTGAATGGCAATTTCAGTTTTCTCGCCTTGGAATTTCCAGCTCATACGAGCATCTTCAAGACCAAAACACTCCCCTAGGCCACTTAATACTGCTTCACCAGAAACAGAATCGATTACAGCAAATTTTAGGGATGAACTACCCGAGTTAATAACCAGAACAAACGAATTAGACATTGGATATGGATCCTGTTTCAGTACGAATTGGATGAAGTGTTTACTTCAATTTTAGTTAAGTCCATTATTCAATAATTTTTGAATCTTTCAACTTTTGTTTTGAAAAAATCACTAAATGAACACAATTAAGTTGATC
>NZ_JBFRTR010000116.1:0-562 GCF_041474215.1 Vibrio sp. 10N.222.52.C12 | reverse complement strand
ATATACAGTAATAAGAAAACGACGAATTAATTTAAATATATTGGAACAGAACCAATATTATCTATAAAGAAGTGGAGTTAAAAAATGACTATTAAACGTTACGGTGTTGAAGGCGGTACAGGTACAGGCGGACAACATTTACCATTTGCACGCGCAACTGAAGCGGGTGGTTTCCTATACGTTTCTGGCCAGACACCGATGACAGATGGTGAAGTGGTAGAGGGTGGCATTGTTGACCAGTCTCGCCTAGCGATCCAAAACTGTGTCGATATCATGACTGAAGCGGGCTACGGCCTAGAAGACGTAATGCACGTAAAGGTTGTGCTAACGGATTCTCGTTACTTCCAATCTTTTAATAAGGTATTCAAAGAGTTCTTCGGTGCTAACCCACCGGCTCGTATCTGCATGGTCTGTGACCTAGTGGTAGACGTGAAGGTTGAAGTAGATGTGACTTGCTACCGCGCGGATCGCGTTTAGTAATAACCTAATCACAATTACCTACTTAGAGAGTATTAGGGGTTAGTCATCCCTGTTATTATCCTTTAATACTCTCACCCTACAT
>NZ_JBFRTR010000115.1:0-83934 GCF_041474215.1 Vibrio sp. 10N.222.52.C12 | reverse complement strand
GTATATAGACATGTTGATTAATAAGTGTGCCATTCATAAAAAGAATTTATATTTTTTGACATTGGACAATAATGTTATAAAAAATTCAATCATTGAAAGCAAATATTATAAAGAATTCTCTCTAGAAGAGATATCCTCGGCTAAAAGCATTACATTCATATCATTGAATAAAAATAATAGTTTTTTATTCAATGATATTTGTTCTTTCAATGAGACTTCTATCGAAAAAATATACGTACATTTAACCGAAGATGAATTAACTCGTTGGGTTAAAACTAAGAGTAAAAATGGTTTTTTGAAAGTAACGCCTCGTAATTATATGTCTGATGATTGTATAACAGTCTTGAAAAAAATAAGAAATTTCATAGCAGCAGAAAAAGCATTTAATCAAGATTTACAATACGTTTTAGAAAGGAGTGATTTTAACATTACGGATGCGCGAGATGCATTCTCTGTTATGCCGACTAAAGAATTAGAAAAATTTCAAGAGTTGTATAAATTAAAATCACAGGCGATAAATCCCGAGGAAAAAATATTAATAGGAGCTAAACGTGGGGTGTTTACACTTTCTGAAACTATTAGTATTTTAAATGATCTTGATAAAAAAGGTGCTTTGCTAGATTACAAGTACATGATATTTACTTACAATAAAAGGCGGAAATATAGAATTCTTCTGGATGTTTACTGTGCCTACTTAAGATTTTTCAAAAGGAAAAATATTGATATTAGTTTCCCAACAGTAACGAATGGTGTTACGTACAACGCCCTAGTTATGTCTTGCAACCATATAATATTGCAAGACAGAGGTAGTATGACAACAATAAAGGAGTATATAAGAATGGAGCGGGGTATAGTGCATGTGCGAGATAAATCACGAAATTATAGAGAGCTTACTGAAACTATTGGTGTACAAGTTGAAAGTTATCAAAACTTTTCAGAATTGGCTTCAAATATTGTAAATAGTAAGATAAATATCAAGGAAAACAGTCTACTTGTAGTCAATTTCTTTAATAAGAGTTTTGAACGTTTAAGAAAGGTTTACTCTTGATAAGTCTATTTTTAAGTTAAGATTTTTGTTATGAATATTGCGGAATTAAAATTATCTGATGCTCTAGAAATTGCACGAGGTTCTGAACGCGTGGTTTATGTTCATCCAGAAAACCCAAGTTTGTGCATAAAAATTCGATACCAAACTAAACGGTCAAGAAACGAAAGTGAACGTGAGTTCTCTTATATGCAATCACTAAAGAAAAGAATGGATATTTCAGATTTACCCTTTGCTTTACCTATAGAATGGGTGGACACTAACTTAGGCTGTGGCTTGGTGTGTCCATTAATAAAAGGCGAAGATGGAAAGATAGCTAAGAACTTAGCGAAAGATCGAACTCATCCTAAGCTTGAGTTACTAGTCGATGAATTCTGCCGAAAGCTTATATCAAAAAAAATATCTGTCATAGATCTTGTATCAGGTAATTTAGTTATTGCCTATTACCAAGGAAGAGAGCAGGTTGTGATGATTGACGGTTTTGGTTTTACTAATGACTTTCTTAAACTCCTCTACCACATATCACCTGCCATCACTCAAAGGCAAACTCAGCGCAGAGTTGCTTTGCTTAAAAAGAGATTTGGTTTCAATTAGTTTTAGTAAAGGGCGTAATTATGCAAAAAATTCTTGTAGTACGTAATGACAAAATTGGTGATTTCATGCTCGCATGGCCAAGCTTTGCAATGTTAAAGGTGTCCTTACCTAATACTCATATTACTGCATTGGTTCCTAAATATACTGTCGCGCTTGCGGAACTTTGCCCATGGATAGACTCAGTATTGCTCGATCCAACAGAGAACTCGAGTAAAGAAGAACAAAAAAAACTGTTAGAAAAAATAAAGACTGAAAAGTTTGATGTTTCAATTAACTTCTTTTCAACAGCATATAACGCCAAGTTAGTGTGGAAAGCTAAAATACCTTATCGTTTGGCACCTGCAACCAAGTTTACCCAAATCCTATACAACAAACGAATTGTTCAGCGTCGTTCTAAATCATTAAAATCAGAATATGAGTACAACTTAGACTTAGTTCGTTCTTTTCTAGATGATATTAATAAACCGATCGTAGAACCTAGTACCCCGTATTTAACTTTTTCTGAGAGTGAACTAATTACTCAAAAGAACAAGCTTGCTGAAATACTAGAGCTTGATAAAAATAGGTCATGGTTGTTTGTACATGCTGGAACTGGTGGATCAGCTAACAATTTATCACTTAACCAATACAGGGATCTTATTGCTGGCTTGGCGGCAAAGTTCGAAATAGTACTTACAGCTGGCCCTGGAGAAGAAGGTAAGGCACAAAAACTGAAAAATTTGTTAGCTAAAATAGACGTTGAAGCTCGTGTTTATGACAAAAATGACGGTTTGGTAGACTTTTCTCGCTCGCTAGCATGTGCTGATTTATTTACTGCAGGGTCAACAGGCCCATTACACATTGCTGCTGCTCTTGACGTACCTACAATTGGGTTCTTTCCGAGTAAAAGGTCAGCAACACCTTTACGTTGGCGTCCATTAAACTCAGTTGACACGCATATCGCCTTTTGTCCTCAAAATGCAAGCAGTAGAGGTGAACAAGATGATTTGACTCGCATAGATATTTCATACGTGCTTGAAACAATAGAGCCATGGATAAGCAATCTAAAGTCCTCAGTTAAAGGAATGTAACTAGATTTTATCTTGATCAGACTGAGATCGTGTATGGGTTCTCTCCCATAAATCGGCATATTTTACAAAGGTGGAATGTGCCGATAATAAAGAAATGAGTAAGCCTTGCTTACCATCTAAAAAGCCAGCTCTAAGGAAATACATCTTTATAAAACATCCAACAGAGTGAAAGAGACCTTGAGTTAAACTTGCTGTCTTACCTTGTTTTTCTCGTTGATCTGCCCAAGCTTTCGCATAGCCAGCTGATTTTAAAAGGTAATGATTCATATCATTATAGGTATAATGCACAAGGTCTCCTTGTAATATCTTCACTTGCACATCTTTTGTAACGTAAACCTTTTCGTGTACTAGAGCGTCATTATAGCCTGTTAAACGGGTGCGATATAAGCGCAAAACTTTATCTGGATACCAACCACAATGGCGTATGTATCGACCAAAAACCCAGCTTAATCGAGTCAATCCATATACAGTGTTTGAATTGTCAGAATTGACCGCCTCTAAAATACTCAGTTTTAGTTCAGGGGTAACTCGCTCATCTGCATCAAGCCAAAGGACGTAATCCGATTCGACATGCTGTTGTGCAAGTTGCCTTTGCATCCCAAATCCAGGCCAATCAAAATTAACAAAAAACTTGTCAGTAAAACTCCTAGCTATTTGCTCAGTACCGTCGGTGCTCCCTGAGTCTAGAATCACTATTTCGTCAACCCAATCACTGACTGTATCTAGGCATGCTTTTAGGTGTTGTGCTTCATTTTTTACGATAAGAGCTACCGCAATTGTTGGTTTACTTGCCATTTGAGTTCCTGAGCTAATCTTATCGCAATAGGTTTAATTCTTGGGTGACTTTATCAAACATTTTAATGACCGAATCAGAAGAGATTCTATTCATCGCATTTTTATCTTTTGCACGTGCTCGCCAGCTTAATTGGGTCAAATCTTTGCCTGTCTCCTCTAAAATGGCTTCCTCATAGGCTGAAACTACATAGTCTAGGTAACGGAATGGCCCGGTTCGATTGGGGTTGTGATGAGCATACAAACCGATAACCGGCGTTGCCATTGTATTTGCCATGTGAGTAGGACCTGTGTCAGGAGCGATGATTAAATCAGCCTTATCAATGAGAGCAAGCATCTCTTTTAATGAGCTTTTTCCAACAAGGTCAGTAACACTCTCGTTTAGACCACCTTGCACCTCTTGTGCTAGTTCAAGTTCTACTTTAGCGGGACTGCCTGCGAGAAGAACGTTCCAACCATGACCTAAAGCGTGATTAATTACATCTTGATAGCCACTGGCATTCCAGTTTTTATATGACTTGCTAGCAGCAGGTACTACGACCAAATTCGGCTTTTCATTAGAAATGTGCTTTGATGCCCACTCTAGGTCTGTTGAGGAGTAGTGAAGGCCCCATACCGGTTGCATGTTCGTTATACCTAAAGTTTTGCCAAAGGCTAGTAAGCCATCGAGCACGTGCATAGTATTTGGTGATGGCACTTTGATGTTAGTAAACAAGGTTTGAAAGTCTTGGCTCCTACTGCTATCAAACCCAAGTTTATAACGGGATTTGATGCCTAAGGTTGCTAAACTAGCGCGCAAAGCATATTGCATATGCAGTAAGGCGTCGAAGTGATAATTCCTGAGAGCTTTCCAAAGGTTTATATACGCTTTCCAGCCTCCACTCTTATCAAACGTAACAACTTTTATGCCTTCTAGCTCGGAGATTAACTTGCTCTCTAGATGACCTGTTACCCAGACGATTTCAGTCGATGGCCATTGTCTTTGAATTGCCTTGACGGCAGCGACCGTATTGCAAACATCACCGATAGCGGAAAGTCTTAAAATACAGAGCGAATTAGGTGGTTGGCGAAACAAAGTCATGTATTAGTTTTCAGTTAGCGAGGAAGTATGAATTATGCAGAGTTATAGTAAAAATGTAAAATTCAATAGCAACATGACCCAGTCTTTTATTGGGTTAAAAGTAGGTTTTGCTCTCAGATATACAAACACATAGGACAAACAATGTGGTTTCGTTATAATGATCTGTACTAGATTCTGCACTGCCTCCGCCTCAGATAGTTTGCGACTAGAACTGAGAATTAACACGATACTTTTTTCTTGCAGTATGGTGTTACTTGCGTTTACTAGAATTAGGAAAGGCGTCTAGTCTCGATTGTTTCACCAAGAGCTAAAGTGCTTGACAGACAGTGGATAGCAAAAGTCCACCTCATTTGAATTTCAAAAATAAAGAAAACAGAGAAACTCATCCAATGAATTCTATTTTACCCCTCATCGGTCGTACCGATGCTTTGTTTACTCAAGACATCGGTCAGCATGAAGCTGAGCTATCTCGTATTGTTTCTGAATCCCGCTTCCTTGTACTTGGTGGCGCAGGCTCCATTGGCCAAGCGGTTACTAAAGAGATCTTTAAACGCAACCCTAATAAATTGCATGTTGTTGATATCAGTGAAAATAACATGGTGGAGGTGGTTCGAGATATTCGTAGCTCTTTTGGTTACATCGATGGTGACTTTCAAACTTTTGCTCTTGATATCGGTTCGATTGAGTATGATGCGTTCATTAAGGCAGATGGCCAATACGATTACGTATTGAACTTATCGGCACTTAAGCATGTCCGTAGTGAAAAAGATCCGTACACGCTAATGCGAATGATCGATGTGAATGTGTTTAATACTGATAAAACTATTCAACAATCGATTGATGCTGGGGCGAAGAAATATTTCTGTGTCTCGACAGATAAAGCGGCAAATCCAGTCAATATGATGGGAGCATCAAAGCGTATTATGGAGATGTTCCTAATGCGTAAAAGTGAAGAGATGGCTATCTCGACAGCACGTTTTGCTAACGTGGCATTCTCTGATGGTTCCCTATTACACGGCTTTAACCAACGCCTATTGAAAAACCAACCTATCGTGGCGCCAAATGACATTAAACGCTACTTCGTCACGCCTCAAGAGTCTGGTGAGTTATGCTTAATGTCGTGTATTTTTGGTGAAAACAGAGACATCTTCTTCCCTAAACTTAGTGAAGCACTTCACTTAATCTCATTTGCAGATATTGCTGTGAAGTACCTTGAGCAACGCGGTTACGAACCTCATCTTTGTGAAAGCGAAGATGAAGCCCGTGAGTTGGCGAAAACACTTCCATCACAAGGCAAGTGGCCTTGTTTGTTTACGTCTAGTGACACTACTGGTGAGAAAGACTTTGAAGAGTTTTTTACCGATAAAGAAACACTCGATATGGAGCGTTTTGCAAACCTAGGCATTATTAAAAACGACCCTTTGTATCAGCAAGAGTTACTGAATTTATTTGAAAGTACAATTGGTCAAATGAAATCAGATCGAGAGTGGAGCAAAGAGCAAATCGTCGAGCTATTCTTTACTATGATTCCTGACTTTGGACACAAAGAAACAGGCAAATATCTAGACAGTAAAATGTAGGAGAGAACATGAAACCTGCATCATTAGTTGAATTTGTTCGTGATACTTACCAAACCAATGAGTTTGTTCCTTTGCATGCGCCAACATTCAATGGCAACGAGAAAGCTTACGTCACAGAAACCATTGAGAGTACGTTTGTCTCAAGTGTTGGTAAATTTGTGGATGAGTTTGAATCGAAGATTGAAGCTTACACCGGAAGTGCTAAGGCGGTAGCTGCTGTCAATGGCACCGCAGCTCTACATGCAGCACTCTATATGGCGGGCGTACAACGCGGTGATTTGGTTGTTACACAAGCTTTGACCTTCGTTGCGACTTGCAATGCCCTGTATCACATGGGTGCAGAGCCAATTTTTGTTGATATATCTCCGGTAAGCTTAGGCTTGTGCCCTAAAGCGGTTGACCACTATCTAACACAACACGCTGAGTTGACTGAAAAAGGTTGTATCCATAGACAAACAAGACAACGCATCCGCGCTGTGGTTCCGATGCATACTTTCGGCCACCCTGTCGAACTCGATGAGTTAGTCGCCGTATGTTTAAAGTGGCAACTGGTCTTAGTGGAAGATGCAGCAGAAAGTTTGGGCTCTTTCTATAAAGGCCAACATACAGGTACATTCGGTGATTATGCTGCGATCAGCTTTAATGGCAATAAAGTTATTACAACCGGTGGCGGTGGTATGATTCTGTGTAAAACTCAAGAGCAGGGTGCTCGTACTAAGCACGTGACCACGACAGCTAAGGTCCCACACCCTTTTGAGTTTTATCATGATGAGCCTGGCTTCAATTATCGAATGCCAAATTTGAATGCCGCATTGGGTTGTGCACAAATGGAAGTGCTCGAATCATACCTAGCTCAGAAGCGCCAATTGGCTGAACAATACCAACATTTTTTCTCCGGTTCAGAATTTACATTCGTGACAGAGCCAGAATACGCGACATCGAATTATTGGCTGAATGCGATTATTTGCCCAGACACAGCATCACGAGCACAAATTTTGGAAGAAACCAACTCTGCGGGTGTCATGACGCGTCCTATTTGGCAGTTGATGCATCGTCTTCCTATGTTCGAGAACGCATTGCGTGGTGACTTGACGCAGTCTGAGTTTATTGAAGCGCATTTGATCAACATTCCGAGCACACCCATTCAACTGTCTAAAGGCGCTTAATGGAAAACAAGATTCAGAAAGTAGCGGTTTTTACTGGAACAAGAGCAGAGTATGGTCTGCTCTTTTGGCTTTTGAAAGATATTCAAAGTGATCCCGATTTAACACTGCAGCTTCTCGTTTCGGGGATGCACCTTTCGCCGGAGTTTGGGGAGACCTATCAGCAGATAGAAAAAGATGGATTTAAGATTGATGAAAAAATTGAAATCCTGCTTTCGTCTGATTCTGCCGTAGGTACAGCTAAAAGTATGGGCCTTGGTGTCCTTGGATTTTCGGACTCTTTAGCACGTCTACAGCCTGATGTATTGGTTATACTTGGCGATCGCTTTGAGGCATTAGCCGCTGCTCAAACGGCGATGATTTTGCGTATTCCTATTGTTCACTTGCATGGTGGTGAAATTACAGAAGGCGCATACGATGATGCGATTCGTCATGCAATTACCAAACTGAGCTACCTGCATGGTACGTCGACAGACGAATATCGTCAGCGCGTGATTCAATTGGGTGAGGCACCTGAGCGAGTAAGAAATGTCGGTGCAATAGGCCTTGACCACCTTAAACGTGCTGACTTCATGTTATTGGGCGAGTTGGGGGAATCTCTCAACTTTTCTTTGACTAAACCGTTTTTCTTGGTGACTTATCATCCGGTGACACTCGGCAATGAAGCACCTGAAGAGGCATTCCAAGCTTTATTGGATGCTTTAAACTGTTTCCCAGAGCATCAAGTTATCCTCACTTACCCAAATGCTGATGATGGTGGTCGCCGCATTATCCCAATGCTAGAAGCTTACGCCGCGAGCCAACCTGATCGCGTATTAGCAATTCCTTCGCTTGGGCAAGTGCGTTACCTCAGTGCAGTTAAATATGCAGCGGCTGTGATTGGCAACTCTTCTAGCGGTATTATTGAAGTACCGGCATTTGATGTTCCCACTGTTAATATTGGATCTCGCCAGAAAGGTCGCTTGGCAGCAAAAAGCGTGCTGCATTGTGAGTCGAACAGAGCTGATATTGAGCGAGCTATCAGATCTGCGAATGAACGTGAGTATAAGGATACTGCGGAAGAGATAGAGAATCCGTACGGACAAGGAAACACCAGTGAAAAAGTGATCGAGATGATCAAAACTCTGGATTTCAATCCATGCAAAACCTTCCACGATTTACCGAACTGAGAGCTATACATTTAGCTTTTAGTAACAAATAACGAAAGAGAGAGCGGTATGACTCTGATTATTGCCGAAGCAGGCGTAAACCATAATGGTGATGAAAAACTGGCATTTGAGCTTGTTGATGCAGCCTATCAAGCGGGTGCTGATATTGTAAAGTTTCAGACGTTTAAGGCAAAAAACCTTGTAACTGAAGACGCGAAACAGGCGGAATATCAGGTTGCCAACACGCAGAAACAAGAGTCGCAATTAGCTATGCTTAGTCGCTTAGAGCTCTCTTATGATGCTCACCATCAATTGGTTAAGCATTGTGAGCAACTCGGTATTGAGTTTTTATCAACCGCTTTTGATTCAGAAAGCCTAGATTTTTTAGTAAACGATCTAGGGTTAACTCGCTTGAAGTTGCCTTCTGGTGAACTTACTAATGCCCCTCTCGTACTAGAACATGCTCGAACTGGGTGTGATTTGATTGTCTCCACTGGTATGGCGACACTATCGGAAATTGAAATCGCGCTAGGTGTGATTGCATTTGGTTACACTGCTGATGACAACGCCATACCTTCTGTGCAGGCCTTCCAGGAAGCTTATGCCTCTGATAAAGGTCAACAAGCGCTTAAGAGTAAGGTCACAATCTTGCACTGCACGACTGAATACCCAGCACCAATGGAAGAGATTAACCTTAAAGCAATGAACACTTTAGGTCGTGCGTTTGACCTGCCTGCAGGTTATTCAGACCACAGTCAAGGTATTACGATTCCTATTGCAGCTGTTGCTCGCGGTGCGGTGTTGATTGAAAAGCACTTTACGCTAGATAACAACATGGAAGGACCGGATCACAAAGCTTCTCTTGAACCTCAAGACTTAACGGCCATGGTCAGCGCAATTCGACAGGTCGAGTTGGCATTAGGGAGTAGCGTAAAAACACCGACGGTATCAGAAGTGAAAAATAAAGCGGTCGCAAGGAAAAGTCTGGTTGCTGCGTGTGATATTACCGAAGGTGAGGCGTTTTCGTCAGAAAATATCACCATTAAGAGACCGGGTCATGGCATGTCACCTTATCGCTATTGGGATATGCTTGAACGCTCTTCTTCTAAAGCTTATCAAGCTGGAGAGCTGATCTTTGAATAATGCTGCTTCTATGTTGCCTCTTGTGCTAATCGGAGGGGGAGGTCATGCGAGCGTGCTTGCAGACATATTGCTTCGCCAAGGGCGTGAGATAGTCGCGGTGATTTGCCCTGATGATGTCTCCCAGCGTCGGATTTTCTCGGGGATTAAGCAGTTTCTCAAAGATAGTGACGTAGAACAGTTTTCTCCCAATGACGTTAGACTGGTGTTGGGTATTGGTGCGATGCCTAAATCTAACTTGCGGGAAAAGATAGCGAGTTACTTCATTGGATTAGGCTATCGATTTGAAAATGTCATTGCTGAAACTGCATTTGTCTCTGAATATGCAACTATAGAAAATGGTGTTCAAATTATGGAAGGAGCTGTTATACAAACAGGTGCGTCCATAGGGCAACATAGCATTATCAATACGAGTGTACTTGTAGAGCACGACTGCCAGATTGGCACCTACAACCATCTTGCTCCGAAAGCGACTTTGTGTGGTCAAGTAGAAACCCAGTATGGTTGTTATATAGGAGCGAATGCGACTGTGATACAAGGTATCACTTTAGGTGCGCTCTCAATTGTTGGAGCGGGTGCTATTTTAACGAAACCCCTACCAGCGCAAAGCATATGTTATCCTTTTAGATGTATAATCGAGCCATATTAGCTTACTGTAAGCTACCAAGCATTCAAGAAATTAAAATTAGGTGTGCCATGAGTCATTGTTGGAATAATGTGCTAATAAAACCTGATAGCACAATTCGAGACGCGTTAGAAATCATTAATAATGAAGCGTTAAGAGTGGTGTTGGTTGTTGATCAAGAACAAGCGTTACTTGGTGTTGTGACAGACGGCGATATTCGACGTGGTTTACTAAATAACTTGCCGTTGACTGAATCCGTATCAAAGGTGATGAACACTAATCCAACGACAGCACTAGAAGGCTCTTCTCGAGAAGAGTTGATTGGTCTAATGGACAATCGCGGAATATTGTCGGTTCCGTTACTCGATGCAAGTGATAAAGTTGTTGGTCTTGAAACTCTTCATGGTGCACTTCACCAGCCTAAACATCAGAACCCAGTGTTTATTATGGCTGGTGGGTTTGGTACGCGACTTAAACCGCTTACTGATGTGTGTCCAAAACCTATGCTGCATATTGGCAATAAGCCAATTTTGGAAACCGTGATCCGCAGTTTTATCAAGGCAGGTTTTGTTAACTTCTACATTTCGACTCACTACATGCCAGAGCTAATCCAACAACATTTTGGTGATGGCTCAGAGTTAGGGATTAATATTACTTATGTGCATGAGGAATCTCCTCTAGGTACAGGCGGTGCACTTGGTTTGTTACCAGATAGTCTTCCTAAAGACCTTCCGTTGATTATGATGAATGGTGATGTCTTGACGAAAGTGGATTTTCAACGATTATTAGAATTTCACACTGAGAACCAAGCTGACGCGACAATGTGTGTTCGTGAGTATGATTATCAGATTCCTTATGGGGTAATCAATGGTGAAGGCAATAAAATCACCAGTATGGTTGAAAAGCCAATTCAACGTTTTTTTGTGAATGCTGGTATTTATGTAGTGTCACCTGAAGTGATCGCTTCTGTACCTGAAAACTATCGAATTGATATGCCAACATTGCTCGAAGAGCATATGAATCTACGTGACAATATTTTAATGTTTCCAATTCATGAATACTGGCTGGATATTGGTCGTATGGATGATTTTAATCGTGCACAAGCCGATATTCATAACCTAGAGATGTTTTGATGATTAACACTAAAAAAATATTGGCATTTATCCCTGCTCGCGGCGGTAGTAAGAGGCTGCCAAGAAAAAATATACTTCCTTTAGCGGGAAAACCATTAATAGGATGGTCAATTGAAGCAGCCAAAGATAGCAAATATATAAACCAAATATTTATTAGTACAGATGATCAAGAGATTGCAGAGGTGGCACAGAGCTTTGGAATAGATGTGCCAGAATTGAGGCCAAGTCACTTGGCGTCGGATACCGCTTCTACAGCTGACGTTTTGACGTACACACTGGAAAAATTTGGGAATAATGTTGATATCGTAGTTTTACTTCAACCAACATCTCCGTTACGTACCGCGGTACATATTGACCAAGCTTTGGAATTATTTGTGAAAAAGCAAGCTTCTTCTGTTGTTTCTGTTACTCCATGCGAGCATCCACCTACTTGGTCGAACACTTTACCTGATGATGGTTCGTTGGGAGAGTTTGTTCGCCCTGAAGCCTTGAAACGCTCTCAGGATTTGGAGGGATTTTACCGATTTAATGGGGCGATTTATATATTTGATGTTCGTAAATTTCTTAAATGTCGAGATATATGTTATACGAATGAATCTTTTGCTTATGTTATGGAAAATAAAGACTCATTCGATATCGACCAGCAATTAGATTTTGATTTGGCAGAGTTTTTTATCAATAAAAGGCTCTGATTCTAATTATAGGTCTTTAAAGTTATTTATTTTTTTTATATTAATAGATTTAAATTGCCTCTTTAATTCTTCTCGCAATACTTTGTCAGGGTAGTCATCGGATATCGTATAAATAGGCATGTCTGGATAAAGTAGTCTACAAGTAAACATTACTGTTGAATAAGTACCTACGAATCCTGATAGTTCAATGTTTTTGTCGATTAATTCTATTTCCAGAGGATATTCACTTCGGTGATATATTATATATTCTTTGTTTTCTAAAGTTCTCCTTACTTCATCTCGCTCTGTTCTATGAGGGAAGTATATTATTTTCCTGCTACTAGACATCGCAAGGCTATCTAGACTTTCTATGTAGTCAGCGACAGACTTTTGATGCTTATCTCCTATAGCTCCTTGTCCTATATACCCAATTGGAGCATCTGGATTAAAAAGACTAGGGTTTCCATATTCAGACTTCAATCTCCCAAGCGTATTTTTATGAACAGTGTGACCTTGGAAATTAAAGCTAAATATTGTAAATAGCTCAAGATTCTCTGATTGTTGCAAGTGTCCAATTGGCTTACAACCATTTAACCTTATGACTAAATCTTGAATTAATCTAGGGCGGTAAAAAGCGGACTTTTTTTGAATGTATTTAGGATATTCAGCTAATGTAAGAGTACCATCGTCAAAGTATATTTCTTTTTCTATTTCTAGGTTTTTTATAATTAGATTCTTTCTCCAGCTAGTGTATTCCGAGTAAAAGAAGTAATTAACCCTCCCCCCATAGGTTATTTTTTTTATTTTTTTTATCGCATTTGGGATATTGATGCTACGGTTCTTTCTGCTAACTTCTACAACATGAGTCCAATCTTTTTCTGAAAATAATTGCCTTTGATGTAGTTTACCAATTTCGGTATCTTGGTTGACTAAAAGAAGAATATTTTTTTTACAATGAAAATACTCCTTCGCCTCAAGTGCGCATATATATTGAAAAGGTGATGTGACTAGGAATAAATTCATTTATTTATTGTCCAAAATAGAAATGGTTTTTTGTAATGCTCCGATATTATGAGAAACAACGGATAGAGAGTTGTTAATGCACTCTTGAATATCTTCATGTTTTCTAAAGTAGTCACTGACTGATTTAGCTATCTCATCTTTATATCGAATGATTGTAATCCCTTGAACCTGAATTAACTCATCGACAATAGATTTAAAATTGAAGTAGCTTGGTCCTATAATGACAGGGACTTCAAGTGCTATAGGTTCCAATACATTATGCCCTCCAACTTTATCTCCTAGTAAACTTCCACCCATAAAGCACACATCGGCTGCGCGCATCAGTGTTAGCATCTCACCCATAGTATCACCAAGGTAGACTTGAGTTTCTGCGGTGATGGTTTGGTTAGAAGTTCGTCTTACACTGTTAAAATTAGCATTGTTACTAAGTTCAAAGACGCTATCAAATCGCTCTGGGTGACGAGGGACAAGAATGAGTAACGCGTTAGGGTGTGATTCTAAAACTTTTTCATGAGCCTTTAGCACTTGCTCATCCTCACCCTTATGAGTGCTAGCAGCTATCCAAACTGGGCGACTTTCGCCGAGTTCCTTCCTTAGTGTTTTGCCTTTTTCTCTGACTTCATCTGATATCTGTATATCAAACTTAATTGAACCAGTAATAGCCAGCTTGTTTTTATCTACACCTAAACGTTCGAAACGTGCAGCGTCAGATTTAGTTTGGCAAAGTATGTTGGTCAGACAAGGTTCGATGATGTTGAAGACGGGTTGAAACTTTGAGTAATTATTTCGAGATTTCTCAGATAGCCTTGCGTTCACGACCGTTATTGGCACACCAAACTTAGATACTTGATGAAGTGTATTCGGCCAAAGCTCGGTTTCGATAATCAACATTTGTGTTGGGCTCACCGCTTTTAGAAAGCCCTTAACAGCAAAGCCAAAATCGATCGGCATGTAACGATGTTCAACGAGATCACCTAGTTTTCCGATTTGTTCAGCACCAGTGCTCGTCGTTGTAGTCACCAGAATAGTTTGCTTAGGGTGTCTTTTTTTTAATTCTTTGATAAGTGGTATTGCAGCAATACTCTCGCCAACAGAGACAGCATGAATCCAGATAGGGCGAAGATTGGTTGTCAATTTCGGTGTGATACCGAAATGTTCCGCCCATCGCTTACCGTATGCTGGCTTGCTCGAGTGACTTCGATACAGGCTGTAAAGCAGAAAAGGTGCAGCTAGTGTCAGTAGGGCCGTGTATATAAAGCGGATGATCACTGGTTAATTTCTCAACTTTGCCTGGTAAGTTTCAAGGCGTGCTAGAACTCTATCAGGGTGTAATTCATTCATACATTTATTGTGGCCTAATGGACACTCTCGTTTTGCGCAAGGTGAGCATTCAATCTCTGTGTACACAATATCTTTGTTATCAGTTAACGGTGGTGCATATTTCGGTGTTGTTGGGCCGTATATTCCTACAACATGGCAGCCTAATGCCGAAGCGACATGCAGTAAACCAGAGTCATTGCCGACTATACTTTCACATGCAGCAAGAAGATCGACGGCTTCTATTAGAGAGGTTTTACCAGCCAAGATAGACAACTGTGGATGTAGCTCATTTGGAACAAGATCATATAAGGTTTGACATGCATCAAGATCACCTTGAGAACCAAATATCCAAACTTGATAACCCTTTCTACACATTTTCTCGGCGACTTGAGCATAATAATGTTCTGGCCACTTTTTTGCAGAGCCAAATGCAGCCCCTGGGCACAGCCCGATTATTTTTGAACTTGTATCTAAGTCATATTTTTTGAGTGTGTCTAACTGTATTTGTTTATCAATGTGTAATTTGGGGTAAGGTGATTTTTCTATTCCGCCAAAAACCTCTGAACCCGTCATATCCTTTTTTGGGTAAGCCAGTGCGTAATATCGTTCTGTCATATATTGGAACGATTTCATGTTCGATCTTAAATCAGTGAGTAACCCGTAGCGGAACTCACCTCTCCACCCAATACGATTAGGGATAGCAGCAAACCAAGGTATGAGTGCAGACTTCGCCGATTTAGGCAAAACGTAAGCATGCGTATAGCCCGCATTTTTTAACTGTTTTCCCAGCGCACGTCGCTTCCAAAATTCAAATTGTCCGTGTCCTAGCGGCATGTCAATTGCTGAGTTTACTTCAGGCATTCTATCTAAGATAGGCATACACCATTTTGGAGCCATTACATCAATGACGCATTCAGGAAAACGTTTTTTTAGGGTGATATACAAGGATTGACTCATTACCATATCACCAATCCATGACGGCCCAATTACGAGTATTTTCATGAGTTTAATCTACCTCTTGTATGCGGTTTTCATTATTTATTACGGTGAATAGTGAAGATATAATAACTAACCCAACCACATACAGTAGCATGCCGGAATGATGATTAAGATAATTTTGAGTCAAGCAATAACCCATTACTGAAGCGACATGCACTAAGCCAAGTATGGCGACGAGTTTAACCTGTGGCTTCTTAGTTGAAACAGTTTCTCTCAATTTGGTTATGAAAAACCAACTGCTAGTCGAAAACATGAATATGATAGCCGTGAGGCCAACTAGTCCTTTTGTCTGAAGCATTTCGAGGTATTGGTTATGAGCACCAATATGTCTCAAGATAGCTGGATTGCTCAGCTTAGCTTCTACTTGTCTTTCTTTGTCAGCTTGGCGACCCGAACGACCAACCCCTAATATAGGGTGTTCTAAAAAAGAGAAGTAAGCGCCTTGCCAAAGTGTTAGCCTCGCTCCACTTGAGTTATCGATTTCGATATGGCCTGTATTGTAGAGTTGCAGCTCCTTCGCCATCGTTTGTATACGAGGTTGAATTTGTGGGTAACCTAAAGTACCGATGATCGAGAACGCAATAATCACTCCTAAAGTAACTTTTTTGGTAAAAATCGAGCGATAAAGAAATGCGATACCTAAAAGTATAAATGGGGTCGCTAGCCAAGCTCCTCGGCCTCCAGAGAGTAGGCTTGCTGTTAGCGCCATAACACCACCCAAGCACGCTACTGCTAACAAATATTTTAGCGTTTTGGTTGAACTGGTGAGAACAGAGTCTTGATACTTTAGTTGCTCTAAAGCAAAGCCTGCCACAACGCAAGATAAGCAAGAAACCCATGCAGCCATCCCTGATGACTGGATGACCATAAAACCATGGCCATAGAATGCTCTAGTCTCAAAAGCCACCTGAAAGTACAGAGCTACCAGTCCAGTTACTATTCCCCCAATAGGAATAGCCCATAAGACAGCTTGCAAATTGGGTGGGTATTTAATTAATGCCATCAACACCAATACTGCAAATACAGCTCGGCTCGGCATATCGAGTATGCTTGCTGTTTCATCGTGATATATAAACGAAATGACATAAGCTAAAAAGTAAACGAAGAGTCCGGTTACTAACCATGTGAAAGGTTTTAGGCTGCTGAAACTGAGTCTATTCAATAGAATTAATGCTAAAGATAGAGTTAGGAGGCCAAACGGTGCTAGTCTGTAAGACTCGCCTTGAATGTTCATAATTATGAAAAAAGCCATACACAAAGAGGTTGTTGCTGCAGCTATCAATGTTTTTTTATCCAATTTAGTAATCACTTGGTTATACTTTCCAATCATTATCATATTTTTTGATAGCATCTCGATAAACTCGGCGGCCATCTTGTTGCGAATTAAATAACCGTAAAATCCACATATACTGTTCTGGCTTTGATTTAACGAAGGTCTCAATAACTCGGTTCATTTGCCTTGCGTCCTCGCTCTCGGTATCTTGCCATTCTAGTACCGATTGCAGTTCGAGAACATATTGGCCTGTTTTTTGATCGATTGAGGCAAACAAAGGAATAACCTTAGCTTTAGATAGCTTAGATAATTTGGTTATTCCGGGTAGAGTTGCCTTTTTTGTGGCAAAAAAATCTACAAATTCACTTAATTCAGGGCCATGATCTTGATCTGGCAAATAGTATCCGAGATAACCACTTTTGATTGATTTTATGAATGGTTTGATGCCTCCGCTACGCTCGTAAACTCGCCCCCCATATTGCACGCGCTGTCTGTGCATTAACCAATCGCTGACTTCATTCTTCTGTCTTTTAGCCATGGCTGAGACAGGCAAGCCTTTTGACGCTAGAAACACTGCCGGTATGTCAATTGCCCAGCTATGTGGCACCAGCAAAATGACATTGTCACCGTTATCCAGATGTTTAGTTAGGTGCTCTTCACCTTCAAAGCGACATTGAGTTTGAAGCCATTCTTTCGATCGCACAGTTAAAAGTCCGAATCTCAGTATGAATACACCTGCAGTATAGAGAGTTTGATAAACCAATTGCTCACGCTCAGCAAAGCTTTTCTCTGGAAAAGCCAGCTGAAAGTTTACTCGAGCTCTGTGTGCTGGCCCCTTTTGCGACTTAGATAATCGTCTTGCAAAAAAGTTCGCCAATGCATGGTGAAATGAAATAGGAAGCAATGAAACAGGAAACATCAACAATACAATAAACCATGTTCCCCAGTATTTAGGTGCCAAAAAAGCCCACTGAAAAGTAGGGTCATAAGCTTTTGGGTCATAATCGTTTCTGTTAATCATAAGGTCTTTATTTTAGAAAATTGAGCTGTTTGGCATTATTTGCCCTGCTTTGAAAGAGGCTAAATACAATAGGAGGTTTAGATACCTCACCTTTGTTTGAGCAGCGTTGATTCATATTAATCTTAGTAAAAAGTACTGAGCGAACCAATGTTGTCATCGCGAAAAATTGGAGAATTCCAACTGTTGTCTTAGGCCTACATACTTGTATGTGCTAAGTGTTTTTCAACGCCAACCATGCCAGCATCGCAAATTACGGTGATCATAAAACTTCCTTGATGCAAAATGTTAGGTGGATTATATCAGGTAAACAACAACGGAGTCAGTACCGTTTCACTACTCATAAATAGGTCTACATTTACCGTGGTCGCTATTTATTACTTAGTTTTTGATTGATTTTGGCATTGATGGCCTTAGGTACAAATTGGGTTATATCACCACCATGAATAGCCACCTCTCGAACCAAAGTTGAAGATAAGAACGCATATTCTTCAGCTGGTGTTAAGAAGATACTTTCCAAATCGGGTTTTAACCTGCGATACATGGTGGTCAACCCAAACTCATACTCAAAATCCATGGTAGTTCTAAGGCCGCGAACGAGTACATTTGCCTTTTGTTGCTGAGCAAAATCAACCAGCAACCCACTAAACCCCTCAACGGATACATTAGAGTAGGGTTGGCAGACTTCTTTAAGAAGTGAGACACGTTCATCCAAGCTAAATAGTGTGTTCTTGCTAGGACTAGCTGCTACGCCTATTACTACATGATCAAACAATTGAGAAGCACGCTCTATGATATCGATATGACCATTAGTCACAGGATCAAAAGTACCGGGGTAAATAGCTTTCTTCATGGTTTCTTTTTTCACTATGCTTGAAATAGGCCTCAAATATAATGCATTGTGGGTGAGTTACAAAATAAAGACTCAAAAAATATGCTGAAATGATGCAGAGAGATCGGATGGATGTAAAATAGCAACTTAACGCTGAGAACTCACTTAACGACTGGCATAGATATGACACATAATAACCACGGTAAACCGGGTAACACAGGATTGATACGTATCATTAAAGCGACAGGTTATTCCATACAAGGCTTGAAAGCTGCCTTCAAACATGAAGCTGCGATTCGACAAGAGATAGCTTTACTCGTTATTGCTATAGTGCTTGTGACGTTCCTTGATGTCTCAATGATAGAGCGAGTTGCTCTGATCGGAACCGTGGTTCTCGTGTTGATTGTGGAGCTGATTAATTCTGCAATAGAGGCTGTCGTAGATCGTATAGGTATTGAATTACATGAGTTGAGTGGTAGAGCAAAAGACATAGGTTCGGCGGCTGTTATGGTCGCATTGATGTTTGCCATGTTCACGTGGTGTTACATTCTTTTCTTCTAGGTCAGGTATACTATGAAATACTTTGAAAGTAATGATGTGCATATTTGGTTCGATGAGTCCCGAGTTAATATTACCCCGTCATTGCTATTTGATATCACTTATTGGCAAAAGAATAATGCAATTATCGGCAGTGCAGAAGGGCGAGGTACAACATGGTTCGTCGATTTAAAAGGTATTCCGGCAGCATTTCGCCATTATCGTCGTGGTGGCTTGTTCGGAAAACTAATTAAAGACAGTTACTGGTTTACAACCTTAGAAAATACTCGCAGTTATGCTGAATATCAACTATTGAGTGAGTTAAGCTCTGCTGGTGTTAACGTACCTAAGCCAATTGCGGCACGTGCCCAGAAGAACGGTTTAACTTATCAAGCGGATTTACTGACTGATAAAATACACAATGCAAAAGATTTAGTCGATTTGCTTTTAGATCGAGCGCTGGCTCAAGAGCAGTATCATCAAATTGGCCAAGAAATTCAGAAGATGCATAGGGTGGGTGTGAATCACACAGACCTGAATATTCATAATATTTTGCTTGATGACCAAGGCAATGCTTGGATCATCGATTTTGACAAATGCTATAAGCAATTAGGCGACAGTTGGAAGGAATCAAATTTAGATAGGCTACTCCGATCATTCAGGAAAGAGCTGGATAAGCGACATATCCATTGGCAAGAATCTGACTTTAAATCGCTGCTGGCTGGTTATCACTCGGTAATATAAAGCCCATATCCATGAGCTTATCGTATCATTTTTTCTTACCCATAGACCTTCAGGGCGAACTATCTATTAGTTCTACGCCCTGTTACCTATTAATTACATCCATATATTCTGCAACGCCTTGCGCTACGGTTTTAAATACCACATCACAGCCTGCTGCTCGAAGCTTCGTAAGGTCAGCTTGAGTAAACTCTTGGTAAGCGCCTTTCAAATGCTCAGGGAAAGGAATCGTTTCAATCTCGCCTTTACCATGGTGCGTGATTACTGCTTTTGCGACTTCTTCAAAAGACTCTGCGTTGCCTGTACCTAGGTTAAAGATGCCAGAAACACCATTTTTTAAGAACCACAGGTTTACTGCTGCAACATCACCGACATACACAAAATCACGCTGGAATGTTTCGCTACCTGCGAACAGTTTAGGGTTCTCACCGGCGTTCATTTGGTTGTTTAGGTGGAAAGCAACAGAGGCCATGCTGCCTTTGTGATCTTCACGTGGACCGTAAACATTGAAGTAACGGAAACCAGTAATTTGAGGTAACGTCTCGTTATGCGCTACAGCATCCGCGGTTAGGCGACGAACGTAGTTATCAAATTGTTGTTTAGAGTAACCGTAGACATTTAATGCACCTTCATACTCTTTCTCTTCGATGAAAGTCTCTGTTTCACCGTAAGTGGCAGCTGAAGAGGCATATAGGAAGGGGATTTCACGCTCAACACAATAATGCAGTAGCTCTTTTGAGTACTCATAGTTGTTGAGCATCATGTATTTACCATCCCACTCGGTCGTTGCCGAACAAGCACCTTCATGGAAAATAGCTTCAATAGGGCCGAAATCATCGCCAGCCATAACTTGAGTTAGGAAGTCGTCGCGATCCATGTAGTCAGTGATGTCTAGGTCTACAAGGTTCTTGAACTTTTTACCGTTCTTGAGGTTGTCGACAACTAGAATATCGTTGTGGCCTGCGTCATTGAGTGCTTTCACAATATTGCTGCCGATCATGCCAGCACCACCAGTTACGATAATCATATTTTTCCTACTCTTTTGAATATAAAACTACCGCGAGTATAGCAAGGAATGACAAAGACGGGCTAGTGGAATAATTCCTTAAGCAGAGTATGATATGAGCAGATTAGTCTTAGGTAAGTGCGCAGTAAGCACTCGAAATTATAGGTATTATCATGAAAATTGCAGTTGCGGGTACCGGTTATGTAGGTTTATCCAATGCGATGTTGTTGGCGCAGAATCATGATGTTGTTGCAGTTGATATCGTCGAAGAAAAGGTATCGATGTTGAACAACAAGCAATCGCCAATCATGGATGTAGAGATTGAAGAGTTTTTGGCTAATCGTGCTTTGAGTTTTCAAGCCACAACCGATAAGCAAGCGTATCAAGATGCAGATTTCGTTATTATCGCTACGCCAACCGACTCTACAGAACTACTTTAATACCAGTTCTGTAGAGTCGGTGATTCGTGACGTAATGATGGTTAACCCGAATGCCGTCATGGTGATCAAATCAACGGTACCTGTTGGTTATACTGAGCGTGTTAAGCAAGATTTAAACTGTGAAAACATTATGTTCTCGCCAGAATTTTTACGTGAAGGCAAAGCCCTGTACGACAACCTACACCCATCACGCATTATTGTTGGTGAGTGTTCGGAACGCGCTAAAGTATTTGCTAATCTTCTGGTGGAAGGCGCAGAAAAAGAGAATATCGACGTACTGTTTACTCACTCCACAGAAGCGGAAGCAGTAAAGCTCTTCTCGAATACCTACTTGGCGATGCGTGTTTCTTATTTCAATGAGCTCGACTCTTACGCCGAAGCGCATGGCTTGGATTCTCGTCAGATCATCGAAGGTGTGGGTTTAGACCCTCGAATTGGCAATCATTACAACAATCCTTCATTTGGTTACGGTGCTTACTGCTTACCGAAAGACACCAAGCAGTTATTAGCTAACTATCAAGATGTACCAAACAACATTGTGGGCGCTATTGTTGACGCTAACCGCACCCGTAAAGATTTTATTGCGGAGTCCATTATTAAGCGCTCGCCTAAAATTGTAGGTATCTATCGCTTGATCATGAAGGCCGGCTCGGACAACTTCCGTGCGTCGTCGATTCAAGGCATCATGAAGCGTTTGAAAGCTAAAGGTATAGAAGTGGTTGTGTTCGAACCTGTGTTGGAAGAAGAGCATTTCTTTAACTCGAAGGTTTATTCTGATCTGGAAGAATTTAAAGCCGTATCGGATGTGATTGTATCCAACAGAATGGTCGATGAAATATCAGACGTTGCAGATAAGGTTTACACGCGAGACCTCTTTGGCAGTGATTGATCAAAGGTATTATGGATTGAAGGTGAATTTTAGCGCTTGCTAATTCGACCAGATGTTATCAGCTCGATCTATCCGCTTAGTGGCGATATACTGAACCACTAAACGGATAGGGATACTAATAACTAATGAAAACACGTGACAAGATTGTTTACGCTGCTCTAGAGCTTTTTAATGAGCACGGCGAGCGTAGTATTACGACCAATCATATTGCTGAGCATATCGAGATTAGCCCTGGTAACCTCTACTACCACTTCCGTAACAAACAAGAAATTGTACGTGACATCTTTACGCTCTATTCAACAGAGTTGCTTGAAAGGTTCACACCGATTCAAGGCCAACAAGAAAGCCTGACGTTACTAAAGACTTACTTAGATTCTATCTTCACACTGATGTGGAAGTACCGATTCTTCTATGCGAATCTGCCTGAAATATTGTCACGTGATGAAAAACTCCACCTTGATTACATGGCCGTACAAGAAAAGCTGCAAACGAATCTTGTCGATATCATGCGAGCCTTCGTTGAGTTGAACCTGCTCAAAGCAACGGATACGGAAATGAAATCGATGGTGACGTCTCTTCACTTGATTGCATCAGGTTGGTTGGCGTATCAATCTGCGATGTCTCCAAAAGCTCAAATTACCGAGCAAGTGGTTCATCAAGGAATGCTGCAGATGATCGCGACGGTTAAACCGATTGCGACAGCTCAAGGTTTTGAGCAGCTGACATTATTGGAAGATGGTGTAAGGGCGTTGAACTCTAAATAGAAAGAGACGAGTAAGCGGTATACGGGATTCGAAGAAAGATACTCGCATCCCGTATCTGCTCTTTATCGAACTAACCAACTCTTCGGGTTTTGGGCTTGGCTGTTTCTGCGAATCTCAAAGTACAGTGAAGGGCGCGTTTGGCCGCCAGTGTCACCAGCAAGTGCGATGGCTTCACCCGCTTTAACCTTATCACCTTCTTTCTTTAAAAGTGCTTGGTTAAAGCCATAAAGCGTCATATCGCCTTTACCATGATCGAGAAGAACCACTAAACCATAACCTCGCAGATACTCTGCAAATACCACCGTGCCAGAGTAAACCGATTTTACCTGCTGACCGTACTTGGCGTTGATAACCATGCCTTTCCAGTTAATTTGCCCCGTTTGACGTGAACCGTAGTTATGTAGAACTTTATCTTTGATCGGCCAAGGTAGCTTACCTTTACGTTTTGCTAGGCCATCCATCGGGACGGCATTACGTCGTTCTCGAGCCGCTTTTTCTGCTTTTGCTATTTCAGCTTTCAGGCGAGTTTCATTTCGCTGAAGTTCAGCCAAGTAATTTTTGTCGCCAGAAATATTCTTCTTAATACTGCCAACGGTTTTCTTACGTTGTGTTTGAGTCTGAGACAACTTGTCACGCTTGGTGGTTTGCTGTTTTAACAATGTTGCGATTTGTTCTTGCTCGAGTTGACGCTGTTTGTGGCTTTCTTCTAATTCAAGTTGCGTCTGTTCAATCGTTTTAATGGTTGCGGAGCGAGCTTTGGCAAGGTGCTGGTAATAATGACTGATGCGATCTTCTTCTACACCGGTGTTGAGAATGTGAGAAGAAGCCTTAGCTCGACTCGTCATGTAGTAAGTCTGAATGAGCTGCTCTAACTTGTCTGTCTGGACTTTTTTCTGTGCAGTGAGCGCTTTAATCTTTGTGTCTAAATTAGCAATATTAGCATTAGCAGTATTGAGCTGCTTTTTACTGTCTAGAATCGCTTTTTCAAGTGAAGCGATGGACAGCTCCTGCTTCTTGAGGTTTGCCTGTAGGCTATCGAGTTTCTTTTGCTGGGAAGAGAGCGCTTTCTGTTGACGAGAGATTTCGCTTGATACGCCTTTCAGTTCACCTTGAGATGCAGCAAATGACGATGTAGATAAAAGAGCAACACAGAGGCTCGCTGATATCAGGAGAGTTGAACTAATGGCTCGAATTTGTTTCATCATTATCGTCATTTAGTTGTTATTCATCTACTTGTAGGTTGTTTATGTTTTATGCGAATCTCATTGATGCTCGTTTTCCGCTACTGCTGGTTAAATCCCATCACCATGGATGAAGTTCTGAGAGCGACCATTGAATCCTTGGTCCATATCTAAAGATGGCTTATCAGTTTTCGGCTTTCCAACAATTTTTGCAGGAACACCAGCGACAGTCGTATGAGGCGGAACGGCTTGAAGAACCACTGAGCAAGAACCAATTTTCGCGCCTTCACCCACTTCAATATTGCCAAGTATTTTAGCGCCGGCACCGATCATTACACCTTCTCGGATTTTAGGGTGACGATCGCCACCTTCTTTACCCGTACCACCTAAAGTCACGTCTTGAAGGATAGATACATCATTTTCAACTACGGCTGTTTCACCAATCACGATACCGGTGGCGTGGTCGAGCATGATCGCTTTACCGATACGAGCGGCTGGGTGAATATCCACTTGGCAAGCAACCGAAATTTGGTTCTGTAGGTAAGTAGCAAGTGCAATACGCCCTTGCTTCCATAGCCAGTTAGCCACTCGGTAACCTTGCAAAGCGTGGTAGCCTTTCAGATAAAGCAGAGGCATCGAGTACATCTCGACCGCAGGATCTCGATTTACCGTCGCACAGATATCACAAGCAGCCGCATCAATAATCGATTGATCTTGCTTGAATGCTTGTTCAACCACCTCACGCACCGCCATTGCGGGCATTGAAGCCGTCTTTAGCTTATTGGCTAGGATATAACTTAATGCAGCGCCTAAGCTTTCGTGGTTGATAATGGTGGCATGGTAAAAACTCGCAAGCATAGGTTCTTGCTCTGACTGCTGTCGAGCTTCCTTCACAATGCATTGCCAAACCTTTTGCTGTTCACAGTGTTTCATTTTTCCATCCATTTTATCTATTTCATTCCACGACTTAATAAGCGATGTTATCGCTCTGACTTCTTGTCTCGAGCAAGCAGATCTTGCGCAGCTAAGTGGGCATCTTTCCCTTGATACAACACTTGATAAATTTGTTCAACAATTGGCATCTCAACGCCCATGCGTTCTGATAGTAACCAAACTTCTTTGGTGTTGCGATACCCTTCGACCACTTGGCCGATCTCTTCTTGTGCAGTATCGACGTCTTTACCTGAACCTAAAGCCAATCCAAAACGACGGTTACGTGATTGGTTATCAGTACAGGTTAGTACTAGATCGCCCAGCCCTGCCATACCCATAAAGGTTTCGGGTTGTGCACCCAGTGCAGCACCTAAGCGACTCATTTCAGCTAAGCCACGCGTGATCAGTGCAGTACGAGCATTGGCACCAAAACCAATGCCATCCGACATGCCTGCGCCAATTGCGATAACATTTTTCACCGCGCCGCCAAGTTGCATACCGATGAAATCAGAGTTTGCGTATACGCGGAATGTTTTACCGCAGTGGATCTTCTCTTGCAGCTCTTCTAAGAATACTTCATCTGGTGAAGCGACAGAGATAGCCGTTGGCATGCCCATCGCTAACTCTTTGGCGAAGGTCGGTCCTGATAGAACCGCTAACGAGTAACCATCACCCAGCACATCATGCGCGACATCTTTAAGCAGGCGGCCGGTCTCTGGCTCTAAGCCTTTGGTCGCCCAACAGATGCGAGAGTCTGAGGCTAAGTAAGGTTTCAGGCTGTTTAGAACAATACCAAACACGTGGCTAGGTACAACAACGAGAAGGTCACGACTTGCTGTTACTGCTTTCTCAAGATCGGATTCGATGATTAGGCTTTCTGGAAAGTCGATATTTGGCAGGAACTCATTATTAGCGCGCTCAGATTCAAGGCGAGCCATATGAGCAGGGTCATGCCCCCAAAGAACAACGTTTGCACCGTTACGCGCTAGAGAGATAGCTAAAGAGGTTCCGTAAGAACCTGCACCAATGACAGTCATGGCGATCTCTTTGCCGTAAGCGCTGTCTTTACCGTAAGCGTCTGCCGTATTAGTCGGGCGAGTTGTTTCTGTCATGCTTCCACCTAAAAATAATGAGGGAAATCGAAGAGTTTTGAAAAAGCTATCCACTAAAATAAGAAGAGCTTTCAATCTTAGTACAGTGTAAAGAAAAAATGCACATCGCAGAAGTTACGATGTGCATTTAAAAGCGAACTAGCGCTTGAAACGTTAGAGTTAAGTTCTACTGTGAGACTTAAGCCTGTTCGCCTTCAGCTTGTTGAGCTTGGTTCTGTAGGTAGTTCATGAACAAAGCATCGAAGTTTACTGGAGCTAGGTTCAGTTGTGGGAACGTACCTTTAACCACTAGGCTAGAAATCGTTTCACGAGCGTATGGGAACAGGATGTTCGGGCAGAATGCGCCTAGGCAATGTGCCAGTTGGCCAGCTTCCATTTCGCTTGCAGAGAAGATACCGCCTTGCTGAACTTCACAAAGGAATGCTGTGTCTTCTGCGTTCTTAACTGTAACCGTTAGACGTAGAATTACTTCGTACACGCCTTCGCCAAGTTCACGGCTTTGAGTGTCTAGATCCAGTTTTACATCTGGGTTCCACTCTTTTTGAAACATGTCTGGAGAGTTTGGCGCTTCGAAAGATACGTCTTTTAGGAAGATACGTTGGATTGCGAAGTTTTGTTGTGCGTCTTGTTGTGCTGCTTCAGCCATTTTCTTGTCCTTAAAAATTTAAATTAGGTTTTGTTCGTCATATCTGCCGGACAAAACCTTAAAGTCATATTCGTTGAATCAGGTCAGCTTACTGCTTGTCTTTAAAAGTTTTTCACCTTTAACTACTTCTTACCTTTAACCAAAGGTAAGTTAGCTTCGCTCCAAGCCACTAAGCCGCTTTTAAGTACGCTTACGTTTTCGAAACCTGCTTTAACCATTAGGTTAGCGCTTTCTTGAGCAGTTTGACCTGTCTTGCATACTACGATGATTGGGTCTGCTTTGTGGCTTTCAAGGCTACCAAAGCTATTTGCTTTGATATCTGACGGCAAAATGTGAACTGCGTCCGTAATATGGCCCTTTTTGAACTCATCTTTAGTACGAATATCAACCACAACACCGTTTTCACGGTTAATCATGTGTGTGGTTTGCGCTGCCGTGATCTCTTTGTACGCTGCATTTGATGTTTTGATTACGTTCGCAATGATGGCAACAACCAAGCCGATCCATACGATGGCTAAAATCATATTCTCTTGAACAAATGGAACTAACTCTTGCATGTCTTGAACTCTTATTCGTTATTGGGCGAAAAATTATAGGGTAGGAGTATAGCGAGGTTTAGGGTTCGGTGTATAGGGCGATTGACAAGACTTACAAGCTGAAATTAATTCACATTGGTTGCTTATTGAGATCAATGTCAGAGGGGGAAGAAGAAGCAAAAAATTTTGCTTCCTAAAGTTACATTAGGGATAATGTTTGGAATTATAAGCCTTCATTTTTATGCGTAGTGTGATTTCGCCCCAACATCAAAGGGCGGTAGCATGCTTGTTTTTCTGAGATGGCTATCAGTTTAAAGTGTTTGGAGTTAATTAAATGTTTGATGCTGCTAAAGAAAAATGTTTTTTTGAAATGGATAATACCATTCAAAATTTTGCTTGGGGTAGTAAGTCTTCGTTCAATCAGTTATTTGATATCGATAATTTTAATAATGAGCCGCAAGCAGAAATGTGGATGGGCGCTCACCCAAATGGATGCTCGAAAGTTAAAAGTGGCGATTCTACAGTATTATTGTCTCGCTTGATTGAATCTCATAAAGAGGAATTCTTATCTGCGCAGATAAGCGAGAGATTTGGAGAGTTGCCATATTTATTTAAAATTCTTGCGGCTGAAAATGCCCTGTCTGTTCAAGTTCATCCAAGCAAAGAGGAAGCTGAGCTTGGTTTCCAGAAAGAAGAGCAAGCTGAGGTTCCTCTTTCTGCTCCTTACCGAAATTATAGAGATTCAAATCATAAGCCTGAACTTGTATATGCGCTAACTCCTTATTTGGCTATGAATGGTTTTCGAGCAGTTCCTGAGATCATTTCACTATTTTCAAATGTTGGAATCCCACAGTTAAGTGAGATGCTTGAACTCCTAAATGCTAATCCTTCTTCTGAGGGGCTTCGTGAATTTTTTGTAGGTATCCTCTCGTTGGAAGGAGAAAACAAAGTTGAAGCAGTCGACTCGTTAATCTCTAAAGTTAAAGATAATGTAACCCAAGAACTGTCTTCACTAATTTTAACCCTGTCAGAGCAGTATCCCGGTGATATTGGGTTGCTTACCCCATTAATGCTTAATGTCATTACTTTAGAGCCTGGAGAGGCAATGTATTTAGATGCCAGAACGCCTCATGCTTATCTAAAGGGAACTGCATTAGAAGTTATGGCCAATTCTGATAATGTACTTAGAGCAGGTTTAACACCTAAACATATTGATGTTCAAGAGCTTGCTAGTTGTACTCTTTTTGAAGAGAAGCCATTTGATACGCTAAAGTTAGCACCTTCAGTTAATAACGGTGTTTTAACTTACCCAATTCCAGTTCCTGATTTCAGGTTCTCGGTTTATAAAAAACCAAATAATGAGCCTATTAAACCTGAAAGTGCCGAAATTTTGCTGCCGTTGGACGCTGAATTGACGTTAACTCATGACTCTGGTGAGGTTGTGACGTTGAAAAAAGGAAAGTCAGTTTTCATACCAGCTTATGTCGATGAGTATCGTATATCTTCGAAAGGAAATGTAGCTAAAGCTCACTGTTAACCCTGCGTATAACAACCAAATGTTAAGTGGTTTGGCGCTGGTTTGAAACTATTTATTCTTGTCCCCTTGCTTTACTACAAAATAGGGGGGACCAAAGTATTGATTATAAATTAAAGAAGAAAAATTATGTTTATACCTGTCATTATGGCTGGGGGTTCTGGCTCTCGTTTATGGCCCCTGTCGCGTTCAGCGTTCCCAAAGCAATTTTTAGCGCTAGATAATCACAATTCATTAACGATGTTGCAGTCCACCTTAGATCGAATTAGTGGTATGTCGGCTTCTGAAGCAATCATTATTTCTAATGAAGACCATCGTTTTGTGGTTGCTGAGCAGCTTCGTACTTTTGGTCAGGAAGCTCGTATTATATTGGAACCTGCAGGGCGAAATACTGCTCCGGCTATTGCATTGGCTGCAATGCAAGCGATAGCGCATGGCGATGATCCTGTGATGCTAGTTTTAGCCGCTGACCATATAGTGCAAGATACGGAAGCGTTCCAAGACTCAATTCGTAAAGCTCAAGTTGTCGCTGATGCTGGTAAGTTAGCAACCTTCGGTATAGTACCAACTGCACCAGAAACGGGTTATGGCTATATTAAGCGAGGCTCTCAAGAAGGCGATTCGGCTTACGTTGTAGAGCAATTTGTTGAAAAGCCTCAATTGGAAGTCGCGGAGCAATATGTAGCAAGTGGAGAGTACTACTGGAATAGCGGATGCTTTATGTTCAAAGCGAGTGTCTTTCTAGAAGAGCTTAAGAAATACTCACCAGAAATTCATGAGTGTTGTTCAAAAGCAACGAATGGCACAACAGAAGATATGGACTTCATTCGCGTCGATAAGAGCGAGTTCTTAAAGTGCCCAGATGATTCTGTTGATTATGCTGTAATGGAACGCACCGATAAGACTGTAGTTGTTCCTATGGATGCAGGCTGGAGCGACGTTGGTTCATGGTCCGCGTTATGGGAAGTTTCAGAGAAAGATAGCTCTGGAAACGTAATTCATGGAGATGCGATAACAGAGGATACTGAAGGGTGTTATATTTACGCTCCGAATAAGCTGGTAGCTTCGGTTGGAGTAAAAGACATCGTTGTCGTTGAAACTAAAGATGCAGTCTTGGTCGCACACAAAGATAATGTTCAACAAGTGAAGAAAATTGTTGAGCATTTAAAGGCTGAAAATCGGGCTGAATTCAGAGAGCATAGAGAGGTTTATCGTCCTTGGGGTAAATCTGATGCAATTGATGGCGGTGAGCGCTACAAGGTAAATCGTATTACCGTACAGCCAGGTAAAAAACAATCACTCCAAATGCACTATCATCGAGCTGAGCACTGGGTCGTAGTTTCAGGTACCGCCAAAGTAAGTAGCAATGGCAAAGAGCAAATTATCTCTGAAAATCAATCACTCTACATTCCAGTTGGTGTAAGCCATATGGTTGAAAATCCCGGTAAAATACCACTCGAGCTTATAGAAATACAATCAGGTTCATACCTAAACGAAGACGACGTAGTACGTTTAGAGGAAAGTAAATAATGACAAAGTTAACATGCTTCAAAGCTTATGATATTCGCGGCCAGCTAGGCTCAGAACTCGATAATGACATCGCGTACCGAATCGGCCGAGCTTACGGCCAGTTTTTAAAAAGTGAAAGTGTAGACGAGAAAACTATTGTTGTTGGGGGAGATGTTCGTCTTACGAGTGAAGAACTGAAACTCTCTTTAGCTAACGGTTTAATGGATGCGGGTGTTCATGTATTAGATATTGGCCTATCAGGAACCGAGGAAATCTACTTTGCTACTTTTCATCTAGGTGTTGATGGCGGTGTAGAGGTTACAGCGAGTCATAATCCGATGGACTACAATGGTATGAAGCTTGTTCGTGAAGGAGCAAGACCAATTAGTGGTGATACCGGGTTACGAGATATCCAAACGTTAGCAGAAAACAATGATTTTATTGACGTTGATGTTAAAGGTACCTACAAGCAGATTAATATTTTGAAAGAGTACACTGATCATTTGATGGGCTATATTACGCCTGCGAATATTAAACCGATGAAATTGGTGATCAACTCTGGTAATGGTGCTGCAGGACACGTGATTGATGCTCTTGAAGAGCGTTTTCAAGCTCTGAATATTCCATTGGAGATTATCAAAGTTCACCATGAGGAAAACGGCAACTTTCCTAACGGAATCCCAAATCCACTATTGCCAGAATGTCGTGCAGATACTGCAAATGCGGTAAAAGAACATAAGGCTGATATGGGGATTGCCTTTGATGGTGATTTTGATCGCTGCTTTTTGTTTGATGAAAATGGCGATTTTATCGAAGGTTACTACATTGTCGGCTTACTAGCGGAAGCCTTTTTGCAAAAAGAAAAAGGCGCGAAAATCATTCATGACCCACGCTTATCTTGGAACACGATTGACGTAGTTACTAAAGCCGGCGGTATTCCTGTTATGTCGAAAACAGGTCACGCTTTTATCAAAGAGCGTATGCGTAAAGAGGATGCCATTTATGGCGGCGAGATGAGTGCACATCACTATTTTCGTGATTTTGCCTACTGTGATTCAGGTATGATTCCTTGGTTGCTAGTAACTGAGTTATTGTCAGTTAAAAGCATGAAGTTATCCGAAACGGTTTCAGAACGTATTAGTGCATACCCTTCATCTGGTGAAATCAACTCTAAGCTTGCTAACCCGAAAGAAGCAATTAATCGAGTTTTAGACGCCTATAAAGGCTCTGAGCTTGTGTTTGATGAAACTGATGGCATTAGCTTGGAATTTGCGGAGTGGCGATTTAACTTACGCTCGTCAAATACCGAGCCTGTTGTTAGGTTGAATGTGGAATCACGTGGGAATATAGCCTTGATGGAAGAGAAAACACAATCAATTCTAGCTATTTTGCGCGGGTAACGTTCTTCTAGCATAAGCCTCATATAACAGCTCTGAGGCTTATGTGACTAACTTGACCTATAAATTATCTCTAGGTTGAAACTTTAAAGGCTTTTTAAATGAAAAGAGTATTACTTCCTCTGTGGGCGTATCGATACTTCATACTTTCTTCAATCCGTACTGAGTTTCGCTCTCGTTTTGCTCGAAGTAAACTTGGCGGCTTATGGATGGTTTTGAACCCATTAGCAATGGTACTTGTCTATGCTCTGATTTTATCACAAATCATGACGGCTAAACTGCCTGAGGTCTCCACACAATATGCATATCCAATTTATATCCTTTCTGGTGTGATTGGTTGGACATTGTTTGCAGAAGTATTAGGTCGGTGTCTTACTGTCTTTATTGATAACGGAAACCTATTGAAGAAAATGTCTTTTCCTAAGCTTGCTCTTCCACTAGTGGTAGTGGGGACTGGCTTTGTTAACTTCTTTTTGATGTTTGTTGCTATGTTTGCAGTATTTGGTGTTTTGGGTCACTTGCCTTTTCACGCTCTTCATTGGCTGCCTTTACTTGTTCTTATTACTTTGGGCTTAGCTGTAGGTATTGGACTATTTTTCGGAGTGCTGAACGTATTTATGCGAGATGTCGGACAGGTTCTAAATGTGGTGCTGCAGTTTTGGTTCTGGCTCACTCCTATTGTATACATGTTATCTATCGTACCTGAGAAGTATCATTGGTTAATGATGTTAAACCCGATGACTGGAGTAGTCATGGGTTATCACAACGTGCTGCTTTATGACAAAATCCCGGATTTTAGCTTGCTTATATATCCGAGTGTTTTTGCTGTCACGAGCTTAGTTTTAGCAATGGTGCTGTTCAAAAAAGCGAGTGAAGAAATGGCGGATGTGTTATGAGTAGCGTGTTAGAAGTTAACAACGTTGGAAAATCGTTTAAAGAGTACAGCTCAGAACTTCAACGAATATCATCATGGTTTGGCCTAAATCCCAAGCCAGTCCAAGAACATAAAATTCTTAAAAATATTAACTTCTCCTTGGCCTCTGGTGAAGCTGTTGGAATTGTAGGGCAAAATGGTGCAGGCAAAAGCACTTTGCTAAAAATGATCACTGGAACCCTGAAGCCCTCTAGTGGCAGTATTAATGTCACTGGACGAATTTCAGCTATTTTAGAGTTAGGTATGGGGTTTCACCCTGATTTAACTGGGCGACAAAATGTTTATCATTCTGCTGGTCTTATGGGATATAGCCAAGATCAGATAGATGCAGTAATTGATGAGCTAGAAGCCTTTGCTGAAATAGGGGAATATTTTGATCAACCGGTTCGCACATACTCTAGTGGTATGCAAATGCGTGTCGCTTTTGGTGTTGTCACTGCATATCGACCTGAGATCCTTATTGTAGATGAAGCGCTTTCAGTTGGAGATGCTTATTTTCAACACAAAAGCTTAAGCCGCATTAAAGAGTTTCAAGAGCAAGGAACAACACTATTGCTTGTTTCTCATGATAGAAGTGCGATTCAAGCTATTTGTGACCGAGCGATTCTTCTAGAGCAAGGGATGGTTATTAGGGACGGTAATCCTGAAGAAGTAATGGACTTTTATAATGCTCTTATAGCAGAAAAGGAAAATAGTAGGATATCGCAAGTAAAAACTGAATCAGGTCTTATTCAAACATCTTCTGGTACCGGTGAAGCTAACCTTATAGATGTTGGCTTATATAATGAAAATGACCAAAAAGTAGAATATGTATTTGTAGATCAACCAGTAACTATTAGAGTAAAAGTAAAAGCTAATGAGGATATTCCAAAGTTGGTTGTTGGCTTTATGATAAAAGATCGCTTGGGGCAAACGGTTTATGGAACTAACACACATCACCATGATAAAATTATTCATGATATCAATTCTGGGAGTTCACTAGAATATCTATTTTCATTAAATATGAAGCTAGGCCCGGGTTCATACTCGATTGCGGTTGCATTAGCAGGAGGTGAATCTCATGTTGAAAAAAACTATGAGTGGCGAGACCTTGCTGTAGTTTTTCATGTTGTTAATAATAATAAAGAAATTTTTGCCGGAAGTACTTGGTTGCAAACGGGAATAAATATTAAAGGGATAAATAAATTATGATAGTTAAAATCACTAACAGGTTCTTATCTCTATTTGATGTTGTAATACTTAGAAATAGTTCAATTAACTCTAGGTTGCATAGTTTAAATTGTCAGATTGACGAATTATCAAACTTAAAGAAAAAGTTGGAAAATGATAAAATAGAAAAATTAGAGATAAAAAAGGAAATAATAGGCTTACAAGGTGTCATTTCAAAAGCGACCCCAAACTTCGATGATGATAGAGTTCGAAAATCAGAAATAACAAGAGATCTAATAGATTTACAAGAGAAGCAAATAAAACACCGAACGTATACTAAGTGGTCTATTATCGATGCAATAAGCAGAGATGGTAATATCTCAGGCGTAAAACTTGCTTGCCCTATATGTAAGGAAGTAGCGACGTATGATAACCCCTTAGAAAGTCATTGTATTTTTGGTGGCGGTATTTTGAAACGGCATCTTTGTAAGCATTGTGGGGTGATTTTTGGGCCTCAGAAAATGTTAGAGCTATCAGATGCAGAGTTGGATGAGGAATATAAGTGGCACTATGAAGTTTACTCGGAAGGAGACTCGACTGAGCAGGAAAAAAGAGCTTTTTATTCACTAAATCCCACCAAATCAGGAGTTTATTTAAACTATGGTGCTGGCGAGTGGTCTCGTTCAATTATTGAGTTAAGGGAAGAAGGATGGAATGTGTATGGCTATGAGCCACATGCAATATCTTCGAATGAACACATAATTGGAGATTTTGATTCGTTACAAAAACTAGATTTTGATGGTGTATTTTCAAACAATGTTATTGAGCACTTTAAAGATCCAGTAAAGGAGCTATTAAAAATAAAATCTCTACTTAAAAATGAAGGGCTAATGTCCCACGCAAGCCCTTGTTTTGAGTATTTGTATGAATTTACGCGTTTTCACCTTTTTTTCTATACTGGAGATTCGATGGAATATATAGCCAGAAAAACTGGTATGGAAATATATGAATTTATTGTTGATGGTGAATTTATGAATGTCGTTTTAAAACCGAATTAAAAAGAGAAGGAAACTTAAAGAATGAATTTTATTTCCTACGCTCAGAACTTTGAAGATGTCATGCTTTGGCGAGCACTTAAACATGTAGAAAATGGGTTCTATATTGATATTGGTGCAAATGATCCAACAGAACACTCTGTAACCAAGTCTATGTATGATCGTGGTTGGCGTGGTCTTAATTGTGAGCCTGTGCAATATTGGTTTGAAAAACTTGAAGAAAATCGAGTCGATGATCTTAACTTGCAGATTGCAATTGGTGCAACTAACGAAGAGCTAGAGTTTTTTGAAGTTGTAAATACAGGTCTCTCAACCTTAGATAGATCTATAGCTGAACAGCACTCAATGGAGTATGGCTTTGATCTGATTAGGTATACAGTGCCTGTCGAAAGCCTTACCTCCATTTGTAATAGAACAAATTTTGGAGAAGTTCACTTCTTAAAAATTGATGTTGAAGGAGCTGAAAAGTCAGTTTTACAAGGTATTGATTTTAAGATAATTCGACCTTGGATTGTTGTTGTTGAAGCTACAAAACCAATGTCTCAAGATGTTGACTATGAGCAATGGGAATATCTTATTACTTCAAAAGATTATCACTTCGTATACTTTGATGGGCTCAATCGTTTTTATGTCGCAAATGAACATACAGAGCTTGATTGTCACTTTGATAGACCTCCAAACGTATTTGATGGTTTTGTTCGCTATAGTGAAACAGAAGTAATTAAAGCTGAAGCCAAAGTGAGTGAAGCTGAAGTCAAAGTAAGTGAAGCTGAAGCCAAAGTAAGTGAAGCTGAAGCCAAAGTAAGTGAAGTTGAAGCAAAAGTAAGTGAAGCTGAAGCCAAAGTAAGTGAAGCTGAAGCCAAAGTAAGTGAAGCTGAAGCCAGAGTGAGTGAAGCTGAAGCTAAAGTGAGTGAAGCTGAAGCCGAAGTAAGTGAAGCAATACGCAATTATTCAGAATTAATCAATAGTAACTCTTGGAAGGTAACGAAACCAGTTCGTAGCTCTGTTCGTTGGTTTAGAAGTATATTAGGAAAGAAATAGTAATGCGTATTGTTATTGATTTACAAGGCAAGCAAAGTACGGGTAGCAAAAATAGAGGTATTGGTCGCTATAGTTTGTCTATTTCACAAGCGATCGCAAGAAATCGCAAAGACCATGAAGTTATTATTGTCCTATCATCGGCTTTTCCAGAAGAAATTTCAGTTATTAGAAATGAATTTAAATATTTGCTACCAGCTGAAAATATAGTTGTCTGGGAAGGGGGGAACGACTCTTCGTATTTAACTGGAACTAATGAATTAAGAAAGAGTGCAGAAATTAGTCGAGAACTATTTTTCCTTGATTTAGAACCGGATGTTATTTATATTACCAGCCTTTTTGAAGGGCTGGATGATAATGTAACTACAAGTGTTGGTAACATTATCTCTGATGTTCCTGTTGCAGTAACACTTTATGACTTAATTCCGCTAATTAATGAAAATCCATATTTAGAAAATCCTGAAGTTAAGCGTTGGTATTTTGATAAAGTAGAACATTTAAAAAGAGCTGACCTGTTACTTGCTATTTCTCAGTCATCTCGGCAGGAAGCTTTAGAACACCTTGACTCAAGTGTTGATGGTGTTGTTAATATTGGCACCGCCGCAGACCCCCAATTCAAAAGAGTTGAATTTAATGAGGACTTTAAGTCTAAATTACTAACTAATTACAACATCAAAAAAGATTTTTTGATGTATACTGGTGGGATTGATTTAAGGAAAAATATAGAAGGACTTATTAGAAGTTATGCAAAACTTCCATTAGAACTAAGAAATAAATATCAATTAGCGATCGTATGCTCTATTAATGAAAGTCAAAAGCATGACCTAGAGCTATTAATAAACAAAGTGGGACTAGAAATTAATGATGTTGTCTTAACTGGATTTATTTCTGAAAGCGAATTAATAGCGCTTTATAATTTATGTAACCTATTTATTTTCCCATCTTGGCATGAAGGTTTTGGTTTGCCAGTACTTGAAGCAATGCATTGTGGAGCGCCAGTTATTGCAGCAAATACGTCGAGCTTACCCGAGGTTGTGGGGCTAGAGGAGGCTCTGTTTGACCCATATGACGACCTAGATATGGCAAATAAAATTGAATTAGTATTAACAGATAAACAGTTTCGGGAAAAGCTATGCGAGCATTCATTAAAGCAGTGCTTAACTTTTTCTTGGGATCATAGCGCTCAAAAAGCTATAACCGCATTAGAAAAGATAGCTATAAAAAGCAAAAAGGAAGTCATTTATCCAAAGCGCCTAAAGTTGGCCTACGTATCCCCTTTACCCCCGCAGCGAAGTGGAATCGCAGATTATAGTGCCGAACTGCTTACTCAATTATATCGTTACTATGATATTGATGTTGTAGTTGACCAAGATACTGTTTTAGACCCATGGATAACCAAATATTGTAATATTATTAATGTTATAGAATTTAAAGAAAATTCGATAAACTATGAACGTGTTTTATATCACTTTGGGAATTCCGAATTCCATCAGTATATGTTCAATTTATTAATTGATATTCCAGGAGTTGTTGTATTACATGACTTCTATCTTTCTGGAGCTATTAATTATATGGATGCGCATGATTACGAAAATTACTCTTTTGCAGATGAATTGTTTTATTCCCATGGGAATGAACCATTTGATAATGATGATTGTGATCTGGTTATGGACTATCCATGTAATAAAAAAGTACTAGATTATGCGAAAAGTGTGATCGTTCATTCTGAAAATTCAATTAACTTGGCAAAGGAATGGTACGGGAAAACATCGACTCACAATTGGCAAGTGATACCTCTTTTACGGAACGCGGCGATTATAAATAATCGAGATATTATTAGAGAGAAACTTAATATTCCCAATGATGCTATTGTTGTTGCAAGTTTTGGGATAATGAGTCAGTCAAAGTGTAATATTGAATTGGTTAAAGCTTGGCTAAGTTCCTCTTTGAGTGAAAATGAAAATTGCTATTTGATTTTTGTTGGTGGGAATGACCGAGGAAGCTATGGTGAAGAGATACAGGCGTTAATAGACTCGAGTGGATACTCAAAGCGGGTTTTAATCACCGGCTGGACGGATACAGAAGCCTTCAAGGAATACCTGTCGATAGCTGACATTGGTGTGCAACTGCGAACCTTATCTCGAGGTGAGACATCGGCGGCAGTATTAGACTGTATGAATTATGGCCTTGCGACAATAGTAAATGCTAATGGGTCTATGTCAGAGTTGTCAAAAGATGCAGTGCTAATGTTAAACGATGAATTTACTCAAAGCGATTTAGTAAATGCGCTGGAATCTCTCTATTTAGATGAAACAAAGCGAAAAATTCTTAGCGATAATGCAATCTCTGTTATTAATAAAACACACTCACCAGAAAGGTGTGCTAACCAGTATACAAAAGCTATAGAGTCTAGTTACGCAAAAAGCACGAAGCATAAAGAAGGTTTAGTTGAACTAAAAAGTAAGCTTTCTGATGCTAATGCTGAGACTCATAAATGGTGGTTGAAAGCAACAGAGTTAGATTCTGAAATAACGACTTTGGAAGCTAAAGCACATGAATGGTGGGTTAAGGCTACGGTAGCTGAAGAAAAAAGTAATGCGATAATAAATAGTAAATCTTGGCGTCTCATGAGACCTTTACGATTTCTTAGCCAGAAATATCAGATAATTAAGTTCGGCTGCAAAGCTTGGCGAAAATTTGCTCCGGGCAGCAGGCCGAGAAGAGTCTTAAAAAAATCGTTATTAGTTATTAAGTCTTATATCATTTCAAAACCTTATTTATTAAAAGTAAGCCTCAATACACTGAACTATTTTCCTCGTTTAAAAAATAGGCTCAAGTCGATAGCTATATCAGATTTAAGAAAAAATCAGGCAGCAGTTGTTGAGTTGTCTGATAGAGGAAATGAGGTATATCAAAATATTAAATTGAAACGACTTAAAAAAAGAAAGGTCCAACAATGAGAGTTGTAATTGACTTACAAGGTAATCAAAGTAGCGGCAGTCGAAATCGTGGTATTGGTCGTTACAGCTTAGCAATAACAAAAGCAATTCTGAGTAAAAAAAAGGAACATGATGTTATTGTTGTTTTATCCAGTCGATTTCTTGATACCATCGAATTGGTTCGCAATGAATTGAAGGGGGATATTGAAGAAGAAAATATTCGTGTTTGGGATGCACCTGATGGCCTTTCATACATGCATAGAAGTAATGACTGTCGAAGAAAAAATGCAGAATTAATTAGAGAGACATTCATAGCAAGTCTTCAGCCAGATATAGTTTTTGTTACCAGTTTATTTGAAGGTTTTATTGATGATGCTGTTACTAGCATAGATCTAATGAATTATGGTATACCGACTGCGGTGGTATTGTATGATTTAATTCCTTTAATTAACGCTTCCCCTTATCTAGATAATCCAGTAGTTAAAATATGGTATGAAGATAAAATTAGCCACTTAAAGAAGGCAGACATACTACTGTCCATTTCTGAATCATCTAGACAAGAAGCCTTACAGTATTTAAACATGCCATCAGCTAAGGTTGTAAATATTGGAACTGCGGCAGATTCTCAGTTTAAAGTTGTTGATTTATCCCAGAGGGAACGTTCTGAAATTATTTCAAAATATAATTTGAATAAAGATTTCTTGATGTATACAGGTGGAATTGATCATCGTAAGAATATAGAAGGTTTAATTCGTTCTTATGCGATGCTTGATATCCAGACTAGGTCCTCTCACCAATTAGCAATTGTTTGTTCAATTAATGAAGAACAAAAGATCAATTTAACAACTCTAGCCAAGTCAGTTGGTCTGTCAGATGACGATGTTATATTTACCGGTTATATACCTGAAGATGATTTAATTGCATTATATAATCTGTGTAAAGCTTTTATTTTTCCATCATGGCATGAAGGTTTTGGGTTACCTGCATTGGAGGCCATGAACTGTGGAGCTCCTGTTATTGCTTCAGATCGTTCAAGCTTACCTGAAGTTGTTGGGTCCCAAATTGCACAATTTAACTCACTAGACGATGAGGAAATGTCTGAAAAAATTATGCAAGTTCTATCTGACGATGAGTTCAGAGAGCAATTACTTGAAAATGGAAAAATTCAGTGTACAAAATTTTCTTGGGAGAAAAGTGCTGAGTTAGCAATTGAAGCTTTTGAAGTGTTTTTAGATAAAAATCATAACAGGGAAGTGAATAATTCAAACGCTAGGAAAAGGCTAGCATATATTTCGCCTCTTCCGGAACAAAGAAGTGGCATTGCTGATTATAGTGCAGAGCTATTGCCTTCTCTGATTGAATACTATGATGTTGATGTAGTTGTAATTCAAGAAGAGATATCTGATGATTGGATAAATGAAAATTGCCTCGTCCGTAGTGTTGATTGGTTTGAAAGTCATTCAGATTTATATGATAGGGTTTTGTACCATTTTGGGAATTCTCATTTTCATCAACACATGTTTGACTTACTTTATAAATATCCAGGAACTGTTGTTTTACATGATTTTTATTTAGGGCATGTAATGGAATCGATGGGGCTTCTAAATGACCAAGCATATTACTCTCATGGTTACATCCCATTTGTTGGGGGGGGAGAAGACATTGTTTGGAATTACCCCTTAAACAAAAAAGTGATTGATCACGCTCATGGAGTGATCGTACATTCTGATAACTCAAGAATATTAGCTAATAAATGGTTCGGTGAGCAAGTTGCGAAAGAGTGGTCTGTTATTCCACTTTTAAGAAAGCCAGCAGAAACATTAATAAAAAGAGAATGCAGAGAAATATTAAACCTCCCAGAAGATGCATTTTTAGTATGTAGCTTCGGTCTTTTAGGCTCAACAAAACAAAACGAAGAGCTTTTAGATGCATGGTTAGCTTCAAAGTTAAGTGAAAACCCAAAATCGTACTTAATATTTGTTGGTGAGAACTCTTCTAACGAGTATGGTGTAAATATCGAAAAGAAAATTCGACAAAGTGATCATTCATCTCGGGTTATTATTACTGGTTGGGCTGACAGTGATACATTTAAGAACTTTTTATCAGCATCTGATATCGGTGTACAACTTCGTACGATGTCTCGTGGAGAAACATCAGCAGCTGTCTTGGATTGTATGAATTATGGCCTCCCTACGATTGTTAACGAAAACGGTTCAATGGCAGATTTGTGTGACGACAGCGTTTTAAAGATACAAGATGAATTCTCACTACAAGAGCTAGTTAAAGCTCTTGAAGAACTATATTTCAATTCAGAAAAAAGAAGTAGTATTGGTATAAATGCTAGAGAAAAGATTGCTGATGAACACTCTCCTAGAAAGTGTGCGAAACAATACTTTGAGGCAATTGAAAACTTCTATAATACAAACATTAATGAGAATCACGGCTTATTAGATTCTATTGAAAGCAGTGATGCTGATGATAACGAATTGATTCTATTGGCTGATAGTATTTCAAAAAATCATCAATACCCAGGAGAAAAAACATTCTTTATTGATGTATCACAATTAGCAACTGTCGATAGTAAGTCTGGTATACAGCGAGTTGTCAAATCAATATTGAATCAGTTGCTATTAAATTCTCCTGAAGGCTATAGGGTTGAACCAATATATTCGACTACTGATATGACAGGGTATCGATATGCCCATGGTTTTATGAGCAACTTTTTATCTATCCAGAACTTGCATCTAACCGAAAAGTTAATAGATTTTAAACAAGGCGATGTCTTTTTGGGTTTAGACTTATGTCAGCATACTGTGATATCTAAGTCAAATTATTTCAAGCAATTACGCGCAAGTGGTGTCAAAACCTATTTTGTTATATACGACTTATTACCGGTTACAAAAAGCGATTGCTTTCCAAAAGAGTGGTTGTTATCTGAAGTTCATAGTGATTGGTTAAAGGTTGTGTGTGAAGGGAATGGAGCTTTATGTATATCAAACTCAGTACAGGATGACTTAGCTAAGTGGATAGGAAAAGAAAAAATAATATGCAGTGATTCTTTCTCATTAAGTTGTTTTCACTTAGGCGCAGATATAGGTAATAGTAAACCTTCAACTGGATTAACCAAAGATCATAGTTTTATATTAAATAAAATAGCTTCTAAAGTGACTTTTTTAATGATTGGAACAATCGAACCTCGCAAGGGTTACGGCGAAACTTTAGCTGCGTTTGAACGGCTTTGGGAAGACGGAATTGATATTAACCTGATTATTATTGGCAAAGAAGGATGGTTAGTGGATGAACTTGTTTCAAAGTTAAAAGTTCATTCAGAGCTCAATGAGCGTTTATTCTGGTTAACAGGAATAAGTGACGAAGCCCTTGAGATTATTTATGAAAAAGCTAGTTGTTTAATCTTCTCTAGTGAAGCTGAAGGTTTTGGCTTACCGTTGATTGAGGCAGCGCAAAATAATCTTCCAATCATAGCTCGCGATATTCCTGTATTTAGAGAAGTTGCTGGTGAGAATGCATATTATTTCGATAATGAGAAGAGCCCTGAAGTTATTCATGATGCTATTAATCGCTGGTTAGAGATGTATGAGAAGAACCTACATCCTAAATCTGTTGACTTACCATGGTGCACATGGCGAGAAAGTACTGTTCAGTTGTTAGGGTGTATTGGCATAGAGTATACATAAGCATTAAAAGTATGGTGAAAGCGCCTTGGGCATAACTGCCCTAGGCTCTTTGATAACAAGTTTATTTTGGCTAATTTTGTTACTAACCCAGGATACTGACAGTAAACAGCACTATTTATGCAGATTCAGAATTGGTTTGGAAGACGCGTAATATTTTAGTAGAATATTTTGTTATATATTCACAGTAAATGATGAGAATTAATCAGATGAAAACAGCAGTAATTACAGGCATTACAGGCCAAGATGCAGCATACCTTGCAGAATTGTTACTAGAAAAAGGTTACAAAGTATACGGTACATACCGTCGTACAAGCTCTGTGAACTTTTGGCGTATCGAAGAGTTAGGGATTGAGAATCATCCTAATCTTGAGCTTGTTGAATACGATCTAACGGATCTTTCTAGCAGTATTCGTTTACTACAAAATACTGGTGCAGATGAAGTATATAATCTTGCTGCACTTAGTTTTGTGGGCGTATCATTTGATCAACCACTTACTACTGCAGAAATTACAGGTATCGGTCCGGTTAATCTTTTAGAAGCTATTCGTATTGTGAATCCTAAGATTCGTTTTTACCAAGCATCGACTTCAGAAATGTTTGGTAAGGTACAAGAAATCCCTCAACGTGAATCTACGCCATTTTACCCACGTAGCCCATACGGTGTTGCAAAACTGTATGCTCACTGGATGGTGATTAACTACCGTGAGTCATACGACATTTTTGCTACTAGTGGCATTTTGTTTAACCATGAATCACCGTTGCGTGGTCAAGAATTCGTTACACGTAAAATCACTGATTCTGTAGCGAAAATCAAGCTAGGTAAGCTAGATGTGCTTGAGCTTGGTAACATGGATGCGAAGCGTGACTGGGGCTTTGCTAAAGACTATGTAGAAGGCATGTGGCGTATGCTTCAAGTAGACAAGCCTGATACTTATGTGCTTGCTACAAACCGCACTGAAACAGTTCGTGATTTTGTTACGATGGCATTCAAAGCTGCTGACATTGAACTAGAGTGGAATGGTTCTGAAGAGAACGAAACAGCAACAGATAAAGCGACTGGTAAAGTGGTTATGAGAATTAACCCTAAATTTTACCGTCCTGCAGAAGTTGAACTGTTGATCGGTAACCCAGAAAAAGCGAAGAAAGAGCTTGGTTGGGAACCTACAACGACACTTGAAGAATTGTGTGCAATGATGGTTGAAGCTGACCTTCGTCGTAATGAGCAAGGTTTCTCATTCTAGTATTTAACGTTTTTTGTAAAATGGCAGCAGTTTTCTGTTGCCATTTTTTTTGAGATTAAATTATGAAAAAAGTATTGTTAACTGGCGCTGATGGCTTCACTGGCAAGTATGTTGAAAGTGAACTGATCTCGAGAGGCTACTCAGTGGTTGGGCTCGTTTACCGCGAAGCTAAAGATGGTCAGGTTGCTTGTGATCTAACTGATCGTAACGCTGTGTTGGAGTGCCTCAAAGAAATAAAGCCGGACTACATTATCCATCTTGCGGCGCTGTCTTTTGTGGGGCATTCTGACCAAAAAGCATTTTATGATGTTAATGTTTTTGGTGCTTTGAATTTGCTAGAAGCCGCAAAAGAACTTGGGCTAGAATTAAAGAAAGTGGTACTTGCAAGCAGTGCAAACATATACGGCAACCCCGAGAATGTACAGCGTATTTCGGAAACCGTTTTACCTTCGCCGGTTAATCATTATGCAATGAGCAAACTTGCGATGGAGCATATGGCGAAGTTATGGTTCAGCCAGTACCCAATCATCATTACTAGACCATTCAACTACACTGGCCCTGGTCAAGCTGGGCAGTTTTTGATCCCGAAAATTGTGTCTCACTTTCAGAAAAAGGCTTCTGAAATTGAGTTAGGTAATACCGATGTGTCTAGAGATTTTAGCGATGTCCGTGATATAGCATTAGCCTATGCGAACCTTTTGGAATCTGATGCTCAATCTGAAATCGTGAACTTGTGTTCTGGTCAAGTGACTTCACTACAATCGATTATCTCGATGATGGAAGATATTGCTGGTTACAGTATCAAGGTTCGAGTTAATCCAGACTTCGTACGCGAGAATGAGATTAAAGTATTGGGTGGTGATAATGCTAAGCTTACATCATTAACAGGCAAGGCTCCCTCGATCATGATCGAGAAAACTCTGGCTGACATGTATCATGCAAAATAAGTTGTTGATCAACGTATCACCAATTAGAGAGCCATTGACGGGTATAGGCTACTATACCCTTAATATCCTTAGTGAATTACTCTCGTGTGATGTGGATGTTATTGGTATAAAGAATGGTAAGTTGTTAACCCCAGAAGAACTGCTTGAACTTGCCTCTCAATTTCAAAATCCGACGCCTAATGATAAGTCTCCAAACAACAAGAAACGATTGGTCGTGGAATTTTTAAGAGCGATTCCAGGTGTTTATCAACTTAAGAACTATTTGTTGTCTTTGCGAGCACAAAAGCGATTAAAAGGTTTGGCAAATCAAGGGTATGTCTATTTTGAACCAAGCTTCATACCCTTTGATTACGAAGGAGTAACAATTACGACTGTCCATGATTTGTCGTTCCTGTCTCATCCTAGTTTCCATCCTGCAACAAGAGTTTCATACCTAACGAATAAAATGCAGGGCTCAATTGCTAAATCTGATCATATCGTTGTGGATTCTGATTTTATTTTGAAAGAGCTTCATGACTTCTTTCCTGATAGCAAAGATAAGAGTTCCACGTTGTATTTGGGAGTAGCTGATGGTTTTAGGCCTTATGCAAAAGGCGAGTGTGATGGGTTACTTCGTTCACTGAAAATAAAGCATAATCACTTTGTTCTGAGCGTGGCAACGTTAGAGCCTAGAAAAAATTTAAGTAAGCTGATTGATGCTTATAAGCTGTTACCCATTTCGATTCGTAATCATTACCCTTTAGTCTTGGTTGGAGATCAAGGTTGGAAAAATACAGAGCTTATGAATAATGCGAAAGATTTGGTTGAGCGTGGTCAAATAATTTTTACAGGTTACGTAGCTGATGGTGACTTAAAGCGTTTGTATGCATCGACCGCTGCTTTTGTTTACCCGTCATTATATGAAGGCTTTGGATTGCCGGTTATTGAAGCGATGGCATCTGGAGCCCCTGTGATTACGTCTGATATTGGCGCGACAGCTGAGGTGGCTGCAAGTGGAGCTCTTCTTGTCGACCCTTGTGATGAAGTTGCTATTTCTGATGCGCTTGTAAAGCTTATTCTGCACCCTCTAGATAAAGTGAAGCTGGCAGAGAGCGGTATTAACAGAGCTTCTAAGTTTAAATGGTCAAATACGGTTGAGCAACTCCTTGAGATAGCGTCTGTTACCTCAAGAAGTTCATAACTTAGTTCCTTGTAAGCTTATGCGATGCAATGAGTTGGTTATATAGCGCTATGTAATTATCCGCATAGCGTTTTGCTGTAAATTCATTTTCAAAACGTTGGCGTGCTCTTTGTCCGAGCCTTTGGCATAGCTGCTCATCATTGTCCAACGTTTGCATAGCCTCTGAAAATGCTGAACCATCTGCAGGTAGAACTGTGAGCCCTGTTTCTCCATTTGCATTCACATAAGAAGAGCCGGTTCCTATATCGGCACTTACAATAGGCTTACCAAACATCTGCGCTTCTACTAATGAAATCCCGAATGCTTCAGAGCGCAAGTGCGAGGGAAAGACAAAGGCTTTTGACAAAGAGTGAAGTGCGACTTTATCTTCTTCAGAAATGAATCCAACGAGTCTCACATTCGTGAGTGAGTGCTCTTTGATATACGCTTCTAGATTATCCCTTTCTGGACCATCACCAGCAATTACAATAGGTAATCCATTTAATTTAGCCGCCTCAAGAAGGTATTGCAGTCCTTTATAGTATCGAAGTACACCTACAAACAAGAAAAAACCTCTACCAACGCGGTTCTCCCACTTTTTCAGTTCGTTTTCATTTACAGTTGGATAAGTAGATTCATCGATTGCAAGAGGAATAACATCGACTTTATTCGCATATTTGATCAGGTTTTCGCTTGTCTGCGCATATTGAGGTGAACTGGCAATGATTCGGTCAACTTTAGTCAGGAAATGTTGCTCAAGGGGCTGGTAAATTTTCTTTAGTAACTTTTGTTTAACTATGTCGGACTGATAGCTTACTAAACATGGTTTTTTAGGTGCGACGAGGCTGAGCAAATCACCAGTAGGCCAAGGATATTGATAATGGATTATATCGTGTTGCTTACTTAACTTTCTAAAACGGCGAATTAGACTAAATGAAAACCCGTTAGACGAGATCTCGAAATCTTTTTTGACGACAATGATTCGACTACCTTCAAAGTCATACTCTTTATTCTCTGAGCCTAAAGTTAGGATGGTATTTTTGATGCCTTGCTCACTGCTACCTTTACAAATATAACGAATTGCTTGCTCTAAGCCTCCTTTTGTTTCTGGGTAACAAGTGCGGTAAACATGTAGTACTTTCATTAGGTTCTTAATCCATCAACTTAAATTAGGTTTATATCCAGTTGGAGCTTCTAACAATATTTGAATAATGCATTCTTCATCAAAGTTATGGCAGCACAAATCCAGTTGATCCAACAGGGGCTGCATTTCGTTCCAACTGAGTATCTGTTCTCTAGCCGTCATTATTTTCTGGTGGCCGCTGCCTTCCACATTATCCCCAATTAACAGCTCTTCATAGAGCTTTTCGCCTGGACGTAGTCCTGTGAATTTTATAGAAATATCGCCCTCTTGAGGTGATCCTTCTATATTTTCTTGCATACCCATGAGGTGAATCATTCGTTTCGCTAGGTCTAAAATCTTGACTGGTTCACCCATATCGAGGACGAACACTTGACCATTGTTACCCATTGCTCCTGCTTGTATAACAAGTTGAGCAGCTTCGGGGATCAGCATGAAATAACGAATGATATCAGGGTGAGTGACAGTTACAGGGCCGCCACATTTGATTTGCTTTTTGAATAATGGAACAACCGAACCTGAAGAGCCTAAGACATTACCAAAACGTACCATTGTGAAATTTGTGGTGTTTTGCTTATCTGCCAACGCTTGAAGAACCAACTCAGCCATGCGCTTGGTTGCCCCCATTACGTTGGTTGGTCTCACTGCCTTATCTGTTGAGATTAGAGTGAAGTTTTTTACCCCGGTCTGGATCGCAGCTTCAGCGCAAGCAAGTGTGCCAAACACATTATTACGAACGCCTTCAACAATATTATCTTCAACTAATGGAACATGTTTATATGCTGCAGCATGGTAAACAGTTTCAACTCCATGCGCTGCCATCACTTTTTCTAAGCGGTTTTGTCTCTGAACGGAGCCAAGAGCTGCAACAATTCGAGTTTCGCTTTTTAAGTTTATTTTTGTCGAATTTAGTTCTTGGTCGATTTTGTAAAGGTTGTATTCATTTAACTCAAACAGCACAAGAGTTTTGGGTTTCTGTGACATGATTTGACGACAGAGCTCAGAGCCAATAGAGCCTCCAGCACCAGTGACAAGAACATTCTTATTAAAAATATTTTGCGCTAAAAGTGCCTTGTCAGGGTCCACTGCAGCTCTTCCAAGTAGATCTGCAACGTCTAAGTCCTTTACGTCAGTTGCTGTCGCTTTTCCTGCAGCAATATCTTCTACTGATGGAACGGATTGTACTGCGATTGGCCAATGTGACAACTTTTCAACCAGCCTCAAGCGCTCTCCTTTATTTATCCCATTAATGGCTAAAAGCAGCTTTACGGGTTGATAAAGGGATTGAAGGTGTTCAAATTCACTTGGGTGATGGACCTTTAGTCCGAACATTATTTGACCTGACTTTGTAGGGTCATCATCAAGTAAAACTACTGGGTTGTATTCGTCTCCCTGAATTAGGGCATATGTTAGATCGCGACCAGTTGCTCCCGCGCCATAAATAAATACATTGGGCTTCTGACGTTTAAACCAGTGATAATAAATTGAACGGATGAGGATTCTGGGGCCACCTAAAGTCAGCGTTGCCAAACCTGCATAGATAAATGGAACACTTCTAGGGATGAACGAGTGGAAAAAAAAGCCGCTCATAATTAAAGCTAAGGTGGAAATTATTACGCCAAAGAAGATGTTGCCAACTGCGGGCAACATCATATAACGTAAAACTGCTCGGTACATCCCTAGCTTAACAAAGCTATAAATAGTGATCGATACAGTAACAAATAGTGTTATTAGTTCTTCGACTTCTACTTCAAAAAATGCGTTTCCAAGTCGTAAGACAATCGCCAAATAGAGTGAAATAACGATAGCAAAAATATCATAGCCAATACTGATGAAACGCTTATGCTTGCGTTTAGCATTTAGCAAAATGTGTATTGGTCTGATCATGATATTCCTTAACGTGTCACTGAGCGTCTTGAGTTTGATTGTTGTTAGTTTTTAGCGTGTATTTTAATGTTCTTAAGTGCGGTAAGCTAGATGTAATTGGTTGTTATGTGTTACCTAATCGGTTTACTGTTTATTTTGTTTGTTATTTGTTCGATTGTTGAGCGGTTTGTTTTATGAAACTTTTGGTTACAGGTAGTACTGGTTTTGTCGGCTCTAGAGTTGTTGAGTTGGCCAAAAAGCGAGACTGGGCAGTCATTCCGGTTGTGCGTAAGCAAATAGAGCCACTAACTAATAGCTTGGTTATCCCTTCCATTGATGCTTCTACCGATTGGTCTGGTGCATTCGAAGGTGTGGATTGTGTTGTTCATTGTGCTGCTCGAGTGCATCAAATGAATGAGAGTGAGCAAGGTGCTTTAACTGCCTATCGAGATATCAATACCCTTGGCACTTTGAACCTAGCGAAGCAAGCCGCTGTAGCGGGCGTTAAAAGGTTTGTATTTGTCAGCTCTATTAAAGTTAACGGTGAATTCAGTGAGCCAAATTTACCCTTTGAACCGAATTTAAAGAATACTCCGCAAGACCCTTATGGTTTGAGCAAGTATGAAGCTGAAGTTGAGTTGGCTAAGCTTTCAAAAGAGACAGGGCTAGAAGTGGTTATCATTAGGCCTCCATTAGTTTATGGGCCTGGCGTCAAAGTAAATTTCTTATCTATGATGCGTTTGATTGATAAAGGCATTCCGTTACCGTTTGGTGCTATAAAGAACCAGAGAAGCTTGGTTTATTTGGATAATTTGTCCGATTTGATACTAACTTGTTGCGAGCACCCTTCAGCTCCGGGCTATACCTTCTTAGCTTCTGATGATCAGGATGTATCGACAACTCAATTGATGCAAACCATCGCTCATGCTATGGGGAAATCACCGCGATTAATTCCAATCCCAATGTCTTGGATACAAGCTGGATCGTCAGTTTTAAATAAACAGCACATAGCGCAAAGAATATGCGGCAACCTCCAAGTGGATATAGGTTTGACGAAAGAGATCTTGGGATGGAAACCTCCTGTAAGTTTTGAACAAGGGCTCAAAAGAACCGTAGAAGCTTACTTGAAGTCGCATTGATGCGTTTTAGGTAGCTTATGGCTTTCATATCCATAAATTCTTCAGGTATCCTTTATTGATTAGTGGTGCTTATAGCGCCCCATGTTTTCAATCCGAATTTGATAGGACACATATTTTGATTCGTTTGTTAGATTTTGTTTTTGCTTTCTTTGGCCTGCTGTTCCTATGGCCAGTATTTCTCATTATTTGTATCCTTGGTTACTTTGATACGGGGTCGCCTGTCTTTTTTCAGACCCGTGTAGGTCGTAACAAAAAACCTTTCACCTTGGTCAAATTCCGCACCATGCCAGTCGAAACCAAGTCTGTAGCGACTCATTTAGTTGGAGCGAGTTCAGTGACTAAGCTTGGTGGATTCCTGCGTAAAACCAAACTTGATGAGCTGCCTCAGCTGTACAACGTGCTTAAAGGTGAAATGAGCTTAGTCGGTCCAAGGCCATGTTTGTTTAACCAACAAAAACTGATTGACGAGAGAGAATCAAGAGGGGTTCTCTCTGTTAGGCCTGGTGTAACGGGTTTAGCTCAAATTAATGATATCGATATGTCGACACCTAAGTTGCTGGCGGAGTGGGATAAAAAGATGATTCAAAAGTTATCAGTAAAACTCTATTTTCTTTATATTATACAGACAGTTTCAGGCAAGGGTTCTGGAGATAGGGTGTAGTGAGGAATAGCCTAGGTAAGTCGAGCGGATTAATTAAGCAGGGGGTTCAACTTGGTTCTCTTAAGGTTACAGGGGCAATCGGGGCTTTACTAGTTAACTTATTACTGGTTCGCTTATATCAACCAGAGATTATTGGGCAATATTTTATTTCTCTCGGTATTCTTGTTTTTGTATCACAATTGGCTACATTGGGAGGGGGGCGATTACTCGTAAAGAATATTGCCGCCAGTTATGACTTAAAAGAAAAATACTGCGCTATTTCTGCTGCTTTTTTGCTTTCCTTATTGGGTGCATTGATCTGTTTTGGATTGTATTTTGGGGTGTTAGTTAGGTTGCTTGACTTAACTGTTGAACTAGGTTTATTTGAAATATACGCAATGTCATTGTTTTTTTTAACGATGACTATATTTCAAGGTCATAATAAAGCTCCTTTGGGGGCGTTTTTTCAATTTGTTTTACAACCTTTTATATTTGTTGTTTTAGTTCTGAGTGTACCTAAATATTCTCTTATTAAATTGTATTCTTTTAGTGTCTTTTTGACGCTAGTTATTGCGCTAGGTTATTTGATTAAAATGGGTGATATAGGGTTTAGTCGAATATCAGTTGCTGAGTTAAATAAGACATTCAAAAGCACATTGCCATACCTGTCGATTATGGTTCTTGGTCTTGCGGTTACACATCTGGTGCTGCCTTTATCTTCATTTTGGTTAGATGATAAGAGTATTGCAGTGATGGGAGTTACTGCTCGTTTAATGAATGTTTTGTTCTTTGTAGTTGTTGGAGCAAGAATATTACTCTTACCTCGTTTTACTAAAGCGGTGAGTCTTAAAGATTCAAAAGCAGTATTGAAGTTGGGTTATGTGGGGGCATTCTTTCCTGTCGTTACCATGCTGTTTGGTGTAATGATTATATTTGTTTCCAGTGAAGATATTATGAGGATGTTTGGGGAGGAGTATGTATCTTTTCATGAATTATTGATTTATAGCTCACTATTGCTGATTCCTGCAGCTTTTTTGGGGTGGACTGAAAGCTTTTTAATAGCCCACAATAAATTAGGCTATATTACCATTTCGACAGTTATGTCCGCACTTGTCGTTTTTGTTTTTCTCGCTGTGTTAACTATTAACTATGGAATATGGGGGGCTGTGTTAGCCTCGATTGGAGGTAAAACCATTTATACTTTATTTACGGCTTATTTTTCATATAAGTTTCAGAGTGACGTAAATAAAAGTTAATATTTATATTGAGCAACTAAAATAATATCGCCACTGTGTTTGAATAGTTTTGATTTTACTAGTGACCACAATGTCCCTAATAAGAGGTGTTTTTTACCTGATTTCAGCCTTCTATCTTGATCAAAATAGAGTTCCTTTACTTCAAAGTTCAACCCTTCGATAAGTTTTACAAAGGTGATTGGTGTAAAAGTGTAATAGTGGTCATTACTGACTTTCTCTCGTTGTAGTAATAGAGCGGGAAGCGCATGTTTTATATTGTATGCATTTGGTACCGCAAAAATAACTTGTTTAGTTTTTACAATGTTCATTATTTTTTTTATGAAGCCTGTTAGATCAACAACATGCTCTATCACATGAGATAAAACGACATAATCATACTCTTCTTCTAGGTACTTGTTTTGATCATTGAATATATCGCAATAATCAACATGGTATCCTTTTTCTTGCAGTAATTTAATGCCCTTTTCATTGATATCAAGCCCTGCTGTATAGCTGGCTTTTTGGGAAATATTGTGGAATTGATGTTCTCCTTGTTCTATGTACTTTTGCATGGAGAGCATATCAATCATATCTACACAGCCAATCACTAACACTCGTTGATCTTTGCATAGTTCAGGAATTGAGTGTCGTCGGATATCTAGTAGTGCCACTTTTTTAAATGAAAGTTGAGCATTATCCCCAACTTTAGTGGATGTAGTTATTATGTTCACTATTGTTCCCTTTTAAGAGTTAGGAGAGTGTAATTCTTGAAGTAAATGTTGGTGATAAAGGACGACATCACTGGCTTTCCAGTCTTGATAAAAACTTTTTCCATAAAGGGTTACTGGTTTTTCAAGGAGTAAAGAATGTAACCCTCCAGTGGAGTTTATTGTATATACATGCTCACTTTCAAGAACGCTTTCCAGCAAAGCTCCCTGGTTACATATGAGAATACCTTCTTGTTTACAAAAATGGATTTGTTCTTGTATTACGCAGAGTTGTTTTTCTCCAGGGTGAAGCCGAACGATAAGAGGAAGTCCTTTTGATTCTGAATCTTTGTGTGCTTTTTTAATTGAATCAATGGCATTTGTATTAGATTGAAATAAGGTTTGTGAATCTTGTGCTACTTGTCCTATGAATAAATTGAAGTTACTTGGGCGTTGTAAGCTCCTATGGCTATGAATTACCTTTCTAACTCGATAGATCTCTAAAGCTGTTTTTAATTGCTGCAAGGGAGATGAATGAGGTGCTGTTGTTTTTAGGCAATAAAAGCCTATCAGGTTCACAAACTGTTCTAGAGCTTTACTTAGTATTGATGAGTCAACGTGTGGTGGACGAAAAGTTAGTAATCGTTTTTTTAGCAGTTCTATTTCTCTAGGCGTCACAGTACGAGTTCTTCGCAATTCTTCTATTTTATGATGATGATCTGCATCCGCATTTACCCCTGTATAACTTGACTGGTATTTATTCGGGAAATTAGCTATTTCAAAGTAACGAATATTATGATGTGTAGTCTTTATTTCTAAAGCGACGTATTGAAATCCTGAGAATACCCATAGTTCATCATTTGGTTCTACTAATTTTTTAAAGTTACTTCGGTTAATACCATAGTGATATTCTCTTTGTCCCTTAATCTCTTCAATGCTTGACTGTACTGTGTTTTTCTTAACTTTACTTTGTCTAAGTAAAATATGGCTGCCAGGATACTTTTTTGTTTTTGCTAGCACATAGGTATAGATGTTCGAATGAAGTACATAAGAGGGTGTAGTATTTTCATTCTTAAGGACTCGTTGGAAAAATTCAAGTCGAGTGGCATTGTCAATGAGTATATGTACTACTTTTTTTTGCTTCATTACGCAGATCCATCAGTTGTTAGTAAGGTCCTAACCGTTTTTATTGCGATAGTTAAATCTAACTCGAAGCTGTAGTGCTTAATATAATAGATATCATAGCCTAGCTTTGTCTGCGTTGATTCTGAATTGTCGGTATATCCTTGATTTATCTGTGCCCAGCCGGTGATTCCTGGCTTTACCGTATGGCGATAGTTGTAAAATGGGATTTGCTGTTTGTAGGACTTAACAAATTCAGGTTGCTCAGGTCGAGGGCCAATTAGGGACATATCTCCCTTTAATACATTATAAAACTGCGGTATTTCATCCAATCTAAATTTTCTTAACCAAGCACCAATAATATGAATTCGATGTTTTTCTTGAGTAGCAAATTGTGTACTTTTGATTGATGCTGAATTGTACATGGTTCTGAATTTATACAGAGTAAATGTTGTACCATTTTTTCCAACTCGAGTTTGGGTGTATATTACTTTTCCTGGATCTTGTATATAAAGTAGAGCTGAAATAATAGAGCATAAAATAAGAGTTATAGGCAAAAATAGTAAGATAAGAGTTGCTTCTAGTACGGGCTTTATTTTTAAGTATCTAGAGTTTGGGATGAGAGATTGTAAGGTGGTTTCGGATAAATGAGTAGTTGATACTTGTTTATTTAATCGCTCAGTAATCACTTCCGAATGATAAACGGGTATTTGAGCAAGAGCACAATCTGCAAGGAATTGAGCTGTATCTCTTGAGTGTATTTCATGGAGATTAGTAACCAGTCCATCGGAGTTTTTTTTGATTTGATGTAGTGATATGTCTTTTTGATACTGATATATGGTAATGTTTTTATAACTTGAGTCAACACTATCTACTGATCCAGTAAGAGAATATAGTGTAATTTTTTGTTTTTTATGTAAACGATAATAGATGAGAATCCAAATAAAGGTTAAGGCAGCCCCTATAAGCAAAGCAGGACGAGAGTAATCTATTCGGATGAGTGTAATAAATAGAGCTGAAACGCCATAACTACTTATAAGTGTAATAATGAACTCATGCTGTTTATTTGAAAATAGTCTATTTTTTGACGGAAGAGTATAAGTAGTTAATAAAAATACAAACATAACCAAAATCATAGAATTAAGAACAGTGTTTGGTAAATGAGAGTATGTGAATAGACACCAACTTGTTATGATTAATTGAATGCTAAGAAGTGCCAATGAATGTTGGATCGTATAAAGCTTCATAGTAATTCGTATATTGTATTTCCTGTGGTGGAGTGTATCAAAATTTTAGGTTAGCAGCGAGGTTATAAGGTGCAGGTTTTTCCTAAATTTAGGGAGCTTAATCTCAATTTTCGACCTGTTTTACTCAGCTTTCATTCCAAGATCTAGATTAATGACCAAACTTAGTAAATCCTGGGTCACTGACGTTTGGATTGGTGAAGGAGCATGCTAACAATGACAACAACACAACCATTGCGGATCTAGTTTGACTCATGCGAACTAGCTCATTAACCAAGCGTGCATTGTTACTAGTTCCGATAATGGAGGCCAGCATTCTGGGAATTGGTTATCATCGGGAGCTAGGTGTTAGTTGTCAGAATTTATATGCTTCAAACTAGCATTGGTATAGGGGGCAATATGAAAAATACTCAAGCTTGTGAGATTTCTCCGATTATTAAAGCTTTAAGAAAACAGACTTGACGGAGTAGCCATCATCTAATTCTTAGGCTAACAGGGATTATTTATATAAACTTTAGTTTGGAAACAAAGTATCGGTCACCATCAAATGACGCTTTTTTTCACATTCGATCATCCTACCTGCGCCCTTTCTTGATCTTCCGCTACAGTTTTGACTGTAAACTGTAGTAAAATTACGCTAATTTGTTTTTATACCGATTTATTTTGAATTGAACGAGGTCAGTCCTATGTCAGCTAAGAAGCCAATGGCTCTAGTGATCCTTGACGGTTACGGTTACCGTGAAGACAACCAAGACAACGCTATCGCGAACGCTAAGACTCCAGTTTTAGACGGTCTTATTGCTAACCAACCTAACACGCTAATCTCGGCTTCTGGCTTAGATGTAGGCCTACCTGATGGCCAAATGGGTAACTCTGAAGTGGGTCACACCAACATTGGTGCGGGTCGCGTGGTATACCAAGATCTTACTCGTATTACTAAGTCAATTTCAGATGGTGAGTTCGGCCAAACTGAAACGCTAGTGAACGCTATCGATAAAGCGGTGAAAGCTGAGAAAGCGGTTCACATCATGGGCCTTATGTCTCCAGGTGGCGTTCACTCTCATGAAGATCACATCTACGCAGCTGTTGAAATGGCAGCAGAGCGTGGCGCAGAGAAAATCTACCTGCATGCATTCCTAGACGGCCGTGATACGCCGCCACGCAGCGCAGAAAACACACTAGCACGCTTCCAAGAACTGTTCGCTAAGCTAGGCAAAGGCCGTGTGGCTTCGCTTATTGGTCGTTACTACGCAATGGACCGTGATAACAACTGGGATCGCGTTCAAGAATCTTACGACCTGCTGACTCAAGCAAAAGCTGAGTTCACATTCGACACTGCTGTGGCTGGTCTAGAAGCAGCTTACGCTCGTGACGAAAACGATGAGTTCGTTAAAGCGACTGAAATCAAAGCTGAAGGCGAAGAGTCTGCAGCTATCGTAGATGGCGATGCAGTTATCTTCATGAACTACCGTGCTGACCGTGCTCGTGAAATTACACGTGCATTCGTTCCTGATTTCGATGGTTTTGCTCGTAACGTATTCCCAGCGATCGATTTCGTAATGCTGACTCAATACGCGGCAGACATTCCACTTCTATGTGCATTCCCACCGGCTTCTCTAGAGAACACTTACGGTGAATGGCTATCGAAGGAAGGTAAAACACAGCTACGTATCTCTGAAACAGAGAAATACGCGCACGTTACTTTCTTCTTCAATGGCGGTATCGAAGACGAGTTCGAAGGCGAAGAGCGTCAACTTGTTGCTTCTCCAAAAGTAGCAACTTACGACCTACAGCCAGAAATGAGCGCACCAGAGCTAACTGAAAAGCTAGTTGCAGCAATCAAAGGCGGCAAATACGACGCGATCGTTTGTAACTTCCCTAACTGTGACATGGTTGGCCACACTGGCGTTTACGATGCAGCAGTTAAAGCAGTAGAGTCGCTAGATGAATGTCTTGGTAAAGTGGTTGAAGCAATCAAAGAAGCTGACGGCCAACTGCTTATCACCGCAGACCACGGTAACGCAGAAATGATGGTTAACCCAGAAACGGGTGGCATCCACACTGCACATACTAACTTGCCAGTGCCGCTTATCTACGTAGGTAACAAAGACGTTGAGTTCAAAGAGGGCGGTAAACTGTCTGACTTAGCACCAACGATGCTTTCTCTGTCTGGTATCGCAATCCCGGCAGAAATGTCAGGTGATGTGATCGTTAAATAGTCAGTAGTTAAATAGTTGTTTGGCTCAGCGGCTCACGTTGAGCTTTAACGATTTTGAAAGCCCGCACTTCAAAGTGCGGGCTTTTTTATAGATGTGAGATACGAGTAAGCGAGATGAGAAGAGCTTAAGAACGGATGCGTGATGTGAGATACGGGTAAACGAGTAGCGAAGAGCTTAAGGACAGGTATTGGGTAAGAAAAACATGCAGGGGAGAACATAAGGGCACGACCTTAAACAAAAGACGAAAAGAACAGTTTTGATGAATATCGAAAGAGTGACATTTCTTGAATGATTAGGTAGCTTAAGGCTCATACTATACTTGTCTTTTACCTTATATTTAGGCTGTTTATATGAACTCAAACCCAGACCGTTGGAAGCAACGACTGCAAAACTTAATGAAAGCGCAGCAAAGGCTTGAGAGAGCGTGCTCACAAGATAGCTACAATGAGTTAGAGCTCGCTGGGTTAGTACAAACTTTTGAATTTTCTTTCGAACTGACATGGAAGACCCTTAAAGACTTACTTGAGTTTGAAGGGTTTGATGTGGCTTCGCCGAGGAGCGTTTTTCGTACGGCCTTAGAAGCTAAGCACCTGTCTTCGGAGCAGTGTGAGATTATGCTTGAAGCACTCATAAAACGAAATTTATTGTCCCACACCTATGATGAGGAAAATGTCCTTGAAGCTCAGTCACTGATCTTAGAGTCATTTTCACCAGTGATAGGGCAAGTCACACTCTATTTAAAGCTTAAATGTGATCAAGAGGGTCAATGCGAACAAGAGGTTAAATGTGATCGATAGTTATTTGGTTAAACCAGACTCGGTCGGCCTTAAGCCTCATCAGTATCAGTTGATTGAGGATATTGTTTTGAGTCATGCCGCAGTCATTCATGCCTGGGTATTCGGTTCTAGAGCCCTTGGAACTTATAAAGATAACTCCGACATCGATATTGTTATCGAGGGGCATGGGATTTCGTTAAGTGTCGTCGCAGGCTTGCAAGATCGTTTAGAACAGTCGTCGCTTCCATTCAAGGTTGACTTGCTCGTTAAGCATAGAATTACATCGAATGAGCTACTTGCCCATATTGACACTTATGGGATTAAACTAAAGTAACCGAACGTATTATTATCAGCGTAACGGTGATGTTGATTCTTGAACCGATTGTTTACGTTTTGCCAGTTTATCTCGAATCTGAGTACCTGAATTGACTCGGCCATGTTTTTTATCATCAATAGAAAACGATAATAGTTTCATTAGCGCTATAGCTCCATCTCTACGCTTTCGATCTTCATAAGATTCAATCGTATCAGTGGACATTACCATCACCTCTTTGTATGAAATTTTAAATATAGACTATATGTTGTCTGGTGATAATGGCGCTTCTTGATGGCGAAATTTTATATTATTGATCTAGTGAGATAAGGTTTACTTCTTTTTATTTAAGATCGAACGCTCAAAATCTAACAACCACTCTTTGCGATTCATACCGCCGGTGTAGCCGGTTAATGTTCCATTCGCGCCGATGACTCTATGGCAAGGCACAACAATACTAAATGGGTTCTTGCCATTTGCACCACCCACAGCTCTTACTGCTTTTGGGTTATCCATTATTTTCGCTTGTTCACCGTAACTGATGGTTTCGCCATAAGGAATGGTTGTTAAAGCTTGCCAAGCTACTTTTTGAAAGTCAGTGCCTTTTATCGCTCTTAATGGCAAATCGAATTCTATTCGATGACCTGCGAAGTACTCATCTAACTGTTTCGCTGCCAGTTGGCAAAGGTCATCTGGATTGCTAATCATTAGCTCTTCGTGATTTATATGGTCAATTTCAATAAGCGACACACCATTGCTAACAATGATCATCTTGCCAATCGGCGCGTCATAGAACATTTTGTAAGTGGTGTCTTCCATGTCATCTTCCTTTTTTTAGTCTTTTTCTGCTCTCAAGCTCTTAAGTCTTTTCGCATCACGGTTACTCGCATCTCGTATCTGCTCTTATATCTTTTCGCATCCCGTATCTGCTCTTATATCTTTTCGTATCCCGCATCTGCTTTACCCCTTACACGAAGCGCAAACAAGTACCCTGAAATACCGCCGACAATGTTCCCCAAGGCTAAGCCTATAAACAGCCCTTCGACACCATCAATTTGGCTGCCTATCCAAGCGAATGGCAAGGTAAAGACAAACAAACGCATGAAGCTCCATTGAAAGGCTTTGAGTGGTTGATGCATGGCATTCATCCCACTGATCAGCATCATCACAATGCCTTGGAATCCATAGCTAAAGGGCACGACTAACAGGTAATGCCACAATATGCCTCGGACGGATTCTTCTTGAGAGAACAGGGCAGCCAAAGGAATGCTCAACGGCACCATCATTAAGAAAATCAAACCTTGGAACATCACAGCAAAACGCATACTCAGAAACAGTGCCTTAAAACTGCGTTGTGGGTTGTTTGCGCCAAAGTTCTGCGCCATGAAAGGCGTAAGCGCCGAAGTAAGAGACATCAACACAATGATAAGAATGGACTCGATACGTTGCGCTGCGCCATACGCCGCCACGGCTTCAGTCCCTTGTTTGGCCAGCATCATCATGATGATAGCGCCGGCAAGTGGGTTCAGAGCGTTAGACAAAGCCGCTGGGGTGCCTATTTTTAAGATCTGTCGCCAGTCACTGACGATGTTTGTCAGCTTAGGCGGCGCAAGCAGTTTTTCTCGCACCATCAATACGTAGAGTGAGCTACACAAAGCACCAAACCAACTGAAACCACTGGCAATCGCAGCGCCTTGAATCCCCAGTTCAGGAAAAGGCCCATACCCGAAGATGAGTAGCGGATCTAAAACGCCATTGATAAGGCCAGCCAGTAGCATGATCTTGGCGGGTGTTTTCGTATCACCGGTCGCTCGAATCGCGCTGTTGCCTGCCATGGGGATGACCAACAATGGGATCGCGAGATACCACACCGACATGTATTCCGATATCAGCGGCAACAACTCTTGCTTTGCTCCTAGCAGGGTAAACATAGGTTCTAAGGCGATAATACCTAATGTAGACGCGCAGCCGACCAGAAGCAGAGCCAGCAATAAGCCATGACAGGTAAAGCGTGCTGCATTTTGTGCGCTGCCTTGGCCAAGTAATCGACCGATACATGTCGATAAGCCAATACCAATCCCCATGGTGATGCAGTTGATGGCAAAGGTGACTGGAAAGGTAAAACTCACCGCGGCTAAGGCTTGGGTGCCAAGCAATGAGATGAAGAAAGTATCGACGAGGTTAAACATCAAGATCGCCACCATACCGAATATGGTCGGTATGGTCATGGTACGCAATGTACTCTCAATTGGGGCAGTTAATAGCCCGTGCTTATCTTGCATGCAAAACGCCGATAGAAACCAAAAGCGTAGGATAAACAGATGCGGGATACGAGTAAACGAAAAGCAGGGAAAGATGAGGGGTGAGAATCTGCACTTTAGCTCACAATTTTTTCGTTCCCCCCTTGGGATCTTTCACATCGCCCCCAACATATTGTTTGACCCACGCTAATCGTGGCAACTATCAAAATTTAAATGGAAATTATCAGGAGATAAGACCGATGAATATCCGTCCTCTACATGACCGAGTTATCGTTGAGCGCCAAGAAGTTGAATCTAAATCTGCTGGTGGCATCGTTCTAACTGGTTCTGCCGCAGAAAAATCGACTCGCGGTATCATTCTAGCTGTCGGCAAAGGCCGCATTCTAGAAAACGGTTCAGTGCAACCGTTGGACGTAAAAGTTGGCGATACCGTTATCTTTGCTGAAGGTTACGGCACGAAAACTGAAAAAATCGACGGCAAAGAAGTTCTGATTATGTCTGAAAACGACATCATGGCGATCGTCGAGTAATCTATTTTTCATTTAACTCTCAGTAAAAGTTATCAGAGCCAGTATTGGATGATTCATATCGTCATTCCAGAAATGAGGAACGAATTATCTGGAATCTAAACAGAGTGCGATTTGAGTAGATTCTGAATCACGTTCGTCCCTCACTGTTCAGAATGACGCGATAACGCTGAGACGCCCCGAAACAAAGAATTTGAAAGGAAATTAAGATGGCTGCTAAAGACGTTAAATTTGGTAATGACGCACGTATTAAAATGCTAGAAGGTGTAAACGTTCTGGCTGACGCAGTAAAAGTAACGCTAGGCCCTAAAGGCCGTAACGTTGTTCTAGACAAATCATTTGGCGCACCGACTATCACTAAAGATGGTGTTTCAGTTGCACGTGAAATCGAACTTGAAGACAAGTTCCAAAACATGGGCGCGCAAATGGTTAAAGAAGTGGCTTCGCAAGCGAATGACGCGGCGGGCGACGGTACGACTACAGCAACAGTTCTTGCTCAAGCAATCATCACTGAAGGCTTAAAAGCCGTTGCTGCTGGCATGAATCCAATGGATCTTAAGCGCGGTATCGACAAAGCAGTTATCGCTGCAGTTGAAGAGCTAAAAGGCCTTTCTGTTCCATGCGCAGATACAAAAGCTATCGCGCAAGTAGGTACTATCTCTGCGAACTCTGATTCGACAGTAGGTAACATCATTGCTGAAGCGATGGAAAAAGTAGGTCGTGATGGCGTAATCACGGTTGAAGAAGGTCAGGCTCTACAAGACGAGCTAGACGTAGTTGAAGGTATGCAGTTCGACCGTGGTTACCTATCTCCTTACTTCATCAACAACCAAGAAGCGGGTTCTGTTGATCTAGAAAGCCCATTCATTCTTCTTATCGACAAGAAAGTTTCGAACATCCGTGAACTTCTTCCGACTCTAGAAGCGGTTGCTAAGGCATCTCGTCCACTTCTTATCATCGCTGAAGATGTAGAAGGCGAAGCGCTTGCAACTCTAGTTGTGAACAACATGCGTGGCATCGTTAAAGTGGCTGCTGTTAAAGCGCCTGGTTTCGGTGACCGTCGTAAGTCTATGCTGCAAGACATCGCTATCCTAACTGGCGGTACGGTTATCTCTGAAGAGATCGGCCTAGACCTAGAGAAAGTAACGCTAGAAGACCTAGGTCAAGCTAAGCGTGTAACTATCACTAAAGAAAACTCAACCATCATCGATGGCGCGGGCGAAGAAACAATGATCCAAGGTCGTGTTTCTCAAATCCGTCAACAAATCGAAGATGCAACGTCTGACTACGACAAAGAGAAACTTCAAGAGCGCGTAGCTAAGCTAGCTGGCGGTGTTGCAGTAATCAAAGTGGGCGCTGCAACTGAAGTTGAGATGAAAGAGAAGAAAGACCGCGTTGAAGATGCACTTCACGCAACTCGCGCTGCCGTTGAAGAAGGTGTGGTTGCTGGTGGTGGTGTTGCACTTATCCGCGCTGCATCTAAAGTTGCTGGCCTTGAAGGCGACAACGAAGAGCAAAACGTCGGTATCCGTGTTGCACTACGTGCAATGGAAGCGCCTATCCGTCAAATCACTAAGAACGCAGGTGATGAAGAATCTGTTGTTGCTAACAACGTTCGTGCTGGCGAAGGTAACTACGGTTACAACGCGGCGACTGGCGAATACGGCGACATGATTGCAATGGGTATCCTAGATCCAACTAAGGTAACTCGCTCTGCACTTCAGTTCGCAGCGTCAGTTGCTGGTCTTATGATCACAACAGAAGCGATGATCACTGATAAGCCACAAGATTCTGGCCCTGCAATGCCTGATATGGGTGGCATGGGCGGTATGGGTGGCATGGGCGGCATGATGTAATCATCCCCCTTTCTCTATAGCAGAGAAAGTCACACATAAGCTTTAGAAAACGGAGACTTCGGTCTCCGTTTTTTTGCTCTTAAGCCTTATTTATTCGCATCCCGTATCTGTATTTCAGCTTCACCATCACCCTTTTTTCCAAAGCTCCTTGGTCAGCCTGCCTTGTGCGTAAACTGTTGTTCATCAATTTTTTGCAGCATCATGTCACGCTTAAATGGTTTTGGAAGATAATCGTTCATTCCACACTCGAAGCAACGTTTAATATCATCATCGAGCACGGATGCCGTTAAAGCGAGGATATGTGTTGCCTGAAGTTGCAGGTTTTCTTCATAGCGCCTGATTCGCTCTGTTGCCTCAAAGCCATCTACATTCGGCATCATGCAGTCCATCAAGATAAGGCCGATGTCTTGATGATGCCCTTTATATAAATCAATCGCTTCTTGTCCATCATTGGCAACCCAATATTCAATCCCTAACTTATCTAAATTGATACATACCACCTTCTGGTTTACGCGGTTATCTTCAACTACGAGGACTTTTTGACGTACAGTCGCTTCTATCGGCTCAGGTTGATGTTGAGGGGGTTGTGGCTGTGACCTTTCAAGCACGGAGTTCAACATGCTACTTAAGCGGGAACCGAGCATAGGAAGAGTCACATAGCCTGAGATAAAATGACACTCACTCATAGGATCACTAAGATTATCTTTCACTATGATGATTTTCACCTCTGGTGCTAAGCGATGCAGTGTTTTGGCTTGGTTAATATCTTCCATCAAAGCGATCTCTGGGAGGTCAGTTGCCGCCAAGTTTGTTTCGATTGATTTTAGTTGTGGTGAGTAACCAAGGCGGAACAAGTCATCGAGTAAAAGTTTCGATGGCGCATCTGAATAATAGACAACGGTTTGTTTACGATTTTTATGTTCAGAATGATCTGATGGCACTACGGTTAATTGGAAATGAAAGCAACTGCCCACGTCTTTCTCTGACTCAACGTTTATCGAGCCTCCCATCATTTCCACCATACGTGACGAAATACTAAGCCCTAATCCGGTCCCCGCAATATTGGAAGTGATGTTGGTATCTTCTTGGCAAAACGCTTTGAAAATGTGCTCTTGTTGGTCTGCTGCGATACCAATACCCGTATCTCGAACAGAAAACTCGACCACACACTCTGTTTCCAATGATGGAAGCCGTTTAGCGGTGAATACGATAGAGCCTTGTTCTGTAAATTTGATCGCATTTGAGGCTAAATTCATCAACACTTGGCGAATTTTATTCCCATCAACATGAATGTACTCTGGGAGCTCGCCATCAATTTCAACTTCCAACTTAATCTGCTTTTGATAAGCTTTAGAAGAAATCAGAGTCACGCTATCAAACAGCAGCTCTCTTAAGTCTGTCGTATGTGGATTAATTTCCAGTTTACCCGATTCAATTTTGGACAGATCGAGAACATCGTTGATCAACATAAGTAAGGTTTGAGAAGAGGTATAGATAGTCCCAAGGCAGTCTTTCTGTTCTGCGGATAGTTTGGTTTCTGCCAGTATTTCTGACATACCAATCACGCCATTAAGCGGTGTCCGTATCTCATGAGACATATTGGCAAGAAAGGCACTTTTTGCACGGTTTGCTTGTCGTGCTTTCTCTTGTGAAACAATCAATTGAGTTTCAAGTTGACTGGCACGCCACACAACATAAAGCAGCACCAGTAACGTCACCCCTCCTAATGCGGCTGTCGATAAGTAGCTGTACGACTTTATCTGCGTCAGGCTCTCTGCGATCTGCTTGGGTGTTTCGGTGAAAAGTAAGTTGAGCTCATCTTCAACATGATAAATACTGCTGGTGAGTTCTCCTTTGAGGCCGCTATCAGAGCTGTACCCGACACTCTTTAACCCTCGCTGCAATCGCCAAAAGTGGCGTTTAAAATTATTAAACGAAGCTAATGCACTGATCGTTCGGGAATTCTGTTCTATTTCATCTTGGATTTTGAACAATGAATCGACAATCTTATCTAATGTTGTCTGATCAAAATCGGTAAAGAACTGATACATGAGATCTTGTGTTTCTAAAGTCAATTCTTCAAGCTGCACATTATTGGATTCATGTACGAAGCGCTCAAGTGTCAACGCTGCATTTTTTAGTTTCTCAATGAGCCCAATTTGGTCCCTCTTGCCATGTATGCTGACTAACTCAAGGGCTAATAATGTAAAGGCGGTGTGGTACTCGTCGAGATACTCGACAACTTTGGCATAATTAAAAGAAATATTGAGGTCGCTTCGTACGATTTTCCCATCGATCTCAGCCAGCTTTTCGATCAGCTGACTTCGCTTTATATTGAGTTGTTCTTGAATCTCTGGTTGCCTTGTGGAAACAAACTGCTGCTCTTGTCGTCTGACAGAGAGCATAACGCTATAAGCTTCAGAAAGACTGAGCTGGAGATTAATCATGTCCTGCTCTTTGTTCTTCAGAGCATGGCTAACATAGATATAGAGGCCTAAAAATAACACGATAGCCAAAAAACCACGCGAAATAATCGCTTTAATGGTCTGTTTATTCGTAGGTTCCTTAATCATGATATTCCCACTGTTTCATATCGTTCTATTCCTATATTAGAATTTAGTTTATTTTCAGAATTTTACGAACATTAGTTTTTGAATACCTGAGGTCTGTTGAGCTTTTATCAATAAATTTTTTAGGATGACATCGCTTTAGATGCGGCAATAAGTGTGTGGGCTATAAGCTTGTGAAACATGTTGATTTTCTCGCCTAGATTTTTGTTTGGAATAATAAGCGTTAGAGCGGAGGTTTCGGTCTCTGTTTTTTTTGCTTTTCGCATCTCGTTCACTCGAATCCCGCATCTGCTCTTAACCATTGCTCTTTATGATTTAGCGGCTTATATTCAACAGTACAGTTATTACATTGATTTAACATGGGTAGCTGTTGAATAAAGGACAATAAATGCTTGATTAAAAATGGATTAATCAAGTGAACAATAAGTCAGTGGAGACTCCCCAATGAAAAAACTACTTTCAGTACTTGCTGTGTCTGCAGCAGTAATGGCACCGGCGGCATTTGCTTCTTCGCCTGTTATGTTTTCAACGATCAATGGCTTCAACGCACCTGACTCAGACGCTGTTGGCGGTGTGCGCTTGGCTTTACTTCACGGACAAGTGAACGACCTTAAAGGTCTTGATCTTGCTGTTGTTGGTATGTCTGAGACGCAAACGACCACAGGTGTGAACCTGGGTATTTTGGGTGCATCAAAAGTGAACCAAGAAATGACCGGTGCATCTCTAGGTTTCTTCAACTGGAACACGGGTAAAACAACGGGTGTTAACCTTGGTGCTGTGAACATTACTAATGATGTGAAAGGCGCGAACGTGAGTTTCGTCAACTACTCAGAAGGTAACACTATGGTTGATGTTGGCGCTGCGAACCTTTCAGAAGTGTCTACGGTTCAGGTTGGTATCTTCAACAAAACCAACAAAATCGAAGGCGTACAAGTTGGTCTGATCAACTGTGCTGACAACGGTTTCTTCCCGTGCTTCCCGATTGTAAACTTTGCTAAATAACGCTGTCGTTTAGCCTTTGGTTCTCCCATTGGCGAGCAACGTTCAGTTAGTGCATTAGCTTTTAATCGCTAAGCCTATCAACGCCTAAACCCTTGTTTGGGCGTTATTACATTCAATTCTACTTCCACGATAAACTTCTCAAATTACCCAATAAGCATGTTGTTTTATATTTGTTGTTGCGATGTTTGAATTTATAGGTACAATGTGCGATAAATTCCCAATGATGATTTATATGCTTTGATTAACCACCATACCGTCGATTTTAAAAAGGCTTTCTTAGGCCTGACCGCCAGTTTTTTAGTAGTTTTGAGCTTGTTGCTCGTTGATTCAGCGGAAGAATCAGATAAACAGTATGGAATGGAAAACCAAGGCGTAACACGCTCTTTAGCGGAGCTCACACAGATCATAAATGCGCTTGAGTACAACATCACTGCGCTTTATCCACTGCATGGGGATACCTACGTATTCTCGCATGACAAAAAGATCGAGGGTGAGACGTGTTACTTCACCAGTGAGGAGCAACATGCCCCTCGTTTTGATTTTATGTTCTCTGGCCCTCGCGAGATGTGCAACCCGGAATCGGACCTTTATACCGAAGCGGGTAAGCGCCTGTTCATCGCGCCGACCATGGCTTATTTTGCCAATACCATTGATACCATCTCTGCGATTTATTTCATTTCAAAAGAGAAATTCATTATCTCTTCGCCTTCTGATTTTGCCAGTTACATTAAGGGCGACACCTTTGATTCGGTTGTGAATAGCAGGCCTTATTGGGGGAACACGATTCGCTTTGGCTTAGCTCAAGGGCAAGACCAAGTGGTGTATACCGGCCAATATGATGACTACCTGACAGGTCAGAAAGTGGTGACCTTAACCAAAGGAATCTACGTTAATGGTGAGTTTAAAGGGGTGTTGGGTGTCGATGGCTATGTCTCGAACCTAGTATCGAACCCTACCCATGGCTATAAAGTCACCAGTACTCGAGGCGCAAACAAATACGGGTTTATGGATTTTACGTATTCCAAGCCTCTGTATGTTGATGACATTAACACCCAGCTATATCTGAGTATTGAAGAAGATAAGAGCGAGCACTTTCTGCATGTATTGGAGATGGAGAAGATTCAGCTTTCGATACTGTTGGTTTTGTATCTGCTCTCGGTTTTATGGCTATGGCGCTTCTATACAAGACAAGAGCACCAGCGTTTAAATGAGCTAGCAATGCGCGACCCATTAACGGACTTGCTGAATCGACGTGGTTTTGAGGCTCGATTACTGGCGCAAGATGAAGAGCCGATTATTGGTGTTGGCGTGTTTGATATCGATGATTTCAAAGTCGTTAATGATCAGCATGGCCATAAAGTGGGGGACGAGGTGATTTGCCATGTTGCTCGGTTGATGCTGAACAGCGTTAGACAGCAAGATATCGTGGCTCGATTTGGTGGCGAAGAGTTTGTTGTCGCGATTACGGGTGAATCGTCTGAGTTGCTTTCATCGATCTTTGAGCGAATTCAAAACGATATTAGCCTACAGAGTTATCGATGCCCTACGGGTGACAAGATTAGTATCTCAGTGTCTGGTGGCGCGACGCTTTACTCTTTGTATAAGTTCGACAGCGTAGGGCACTTGTGGGAAAACCAGAGTATTCGTTCGTCTGACGAGCAGCTCTATAAGGCAAAGGCTGCGGGTAAGAATCAGGTGTGTATTCAGGTGTATTAATTAGTTGGATACACAAAGACCTAGTCGTGTGACTAGGCCTTTTTAATGTCTGCTTCAGGTTGAGGTTACTTCTTCACGCGGCCTTTTCGCATCCACTTTTGGTGAACGCCACGACGTAAGCTTTGGAAGCTGTTTTCCACTTTATCGACACCAAGCAGAATCACTAGCGCCATTAGCGTGATAATGACCGATTGGGAAAGATGCCCTAGTGCGATCATCATACCTAATGCTGCGAGTACCCAGATAATTGCGGCTGAAGTCACGCCATGAATCTTGCCATCCAGTGTCATCATTACACCAGCCCCAAGAAATCCAACACCCGTAATGATCTGACCAAGCACACGAGCTTGATCGAGTGTGTTGGGGGATAGGCTGATCGCCATGGTGAGGAAGAAATAGGTACCACTGATGATCAGAATCGACGTTCGGATTCCGACGGGTTTACCGCGTGTTTGCCTTTCGATTCCGATTAAAGAACCACACAGCATGCATGCAGCGAGGCCTGCCCAGCTAAAGGGGGCAAGGTTGAGAGTTTGTTCTACAAATTGTGACATATCACCCCTCCTAAAAATTTAGAATAGAGCCGAGTATGCTAATAATAGACCGGACGATCGAACAAAAACTTTTTGTCTTAACGATTGATAAAGATTACTTAAAACCTAGCAGCCGCTTGTTGTTAAGGTGAAGGCTGGTGTCGTGGTCTCTGTCGCTTCTTGGTACTCAATACGATAAGAAGCGACCATTGCTCTAGATAGAGTTATTCAATGTGTAGGTCGAGTAGTGTCTTGCTGCTGCGCCCGCCAATCTCACGGGTTAACTTAGGTACTAGGTAGCCAGAAACCTCAGAGATTAATCCTTTAAAGTGATGCTTCGCCTCTTCATCTGAAATATAGAAGTGCGCTGCGCCCTGAACCTTATCAAGTACATGCATATAGTAAGGTAAAATACCGGCGTCGAATAGCTTTTCGCTTAATTCTTTCAATGAGTTAGCGCTGTTGTTTACGCCTTTAAGCATCACGCCTTGATTGAGCAGAGTAGCCCCAGTTTGCTTTAGCTTATGAAAGGCTTGCTTGAGTTCTAAGTTAATCTCGTTGGCATGATTAATATGGCTCACCATCACCACATTGAGGCGAGTTTGAGCTAACAATTGGCACAGTTCATCCGTTACTCGAGCGGGAATCACAACCGGTAATCGGCTATGAATTCGAACTGTTTTCACATGTGGAATTTGTGCGATAGCATGAATTAGCCACTCTAGTTCGCTGTCTTTGGCCATCAGTGGATCGCCACCCGATAAGATAACTTCGTTGATCTCTGGGTGAGCAGCCACATAGTCGAGACTGGTTTGCCAAACAGACTTCGAGCCCTTGTTATCTTGGTAAGGGAAGTGACGACGGAAGCAGTAGCGGCAGTTAATCGCACAACCGCCTTTCACAATCATCAGTGCACGGTTCTTGTATTTATGCAGTAGCCCGGGAATGGCGTTGTCTTGCTCTTCCAGTGGATCAGCGGAATAGCCTTGGTGTACCTCAAACTCTTCGCTTAGCGGTAAAATTTGTCGTAGCAATGGATCGTGTGGGTTGCCTTTTTCCATTCGTTCGACAAAGCTAAGAGGTACCCGAAGTGCAAATAACTCACGAGCAGCGAAGCCTGCTTGCCACGGTGTTGGGTCTATTTCCAATGCCTCAAGCAGTTTTGTCGGGTCAGAGATCGCATTCGATAGTTGTTTGAGCCAGTTTTGCTCAACAGATTCGACTTTTCGGGTTATGATATGCGGCATTGAAATTAACTCAAAGATGTGGAAGAGAAAATCATGGCGTCAGTAAGCACCAATGAATTCAAAGGCGGTTTAAAATTCATGATGGATAACGAGCCTTGCTCAATTATCGAAAATGAATACGTTAAGCCAGGTAAAGGCCAAGCGTTTAACCGTGTTAAACTTCGTAAACTGCTGTCAGGCAAAGTGTTAGAGAAAACATTTAAGTCAGGCGATACAGTAGAACTAGCGGACGTTGTAGACGTTGAACTAGGCTACCTATACAGCGATGGCGAATTCTACCACTTCATGAACAACGAAACATTCGAGCAAATCGCTGCTGATGCAAAAGCAGTAGGCGAGACTTCTAAATGGTTAGTTGAAAACGACGTATGTACTCTAACGTTGTGGAATGATAACCCTATCACAGTAACTCCACCAAACTTTGTTGAGATCGCAGTAACAGAAACCGATCCTGGCCTTAAAGGCGACACACAAGGTACTGGCGGTAAGCCTGCAACTCTAGCAACAGGCGCGGTAGTTCGCGTACCTCTATTCATCGCTATCGGTGAAGTTGTTAAAGTTGATACTCGTACTGGCGAATACGTTGGTCGTGTGAAGTAATTGACTTCAAGTATCTGAAAAAGGTCGCTTAGGCGGCCTTTTTTTGTATCCCAAGATCAGATTCGCGTAAACGAGATGCGGGATGCGAGATACGAAGAGCTGGAAGAGCAGATATGTGTGAACGAGATGCGAGATACGAAAAGCAGGAAGATCAGAGCCGAGTCAGAGAGATAAGATATTCAACAAATAACAAAAAAGCAGAGCTGGATAACCTAGCTCTGCTTTCGTTTTTCTGCTCTTAAGCTCTTCGATACTCGATTACTCGAATCCCGCATCTGCTTTTAAGCTCTTCGATACTCGTTTACTCGAATCCCGAATCTGCTCTTAACTGTTAGATCATAAAGATGAAAATAACAGACAATGCGCTGATTAGGCCTGCGAAGAAGTAGCAACCCACTTTACCCGCAACGCCGACGTGGAACTTAAGGTCGTGCATGCCGTGGTGAAGACGGTGCATTGCATGCCACATTGGCAGTGCTAGCGTACCGATGATGAATAGCGCACCGATAATGCTGGTGGCGAATTCAGACACACGCTCGTAGCTCATTGCGTCCGCATCGATGATGCCCATTGGCACTAAGATACCTAACACTAGAACCGTGATTGGTGTGATCATCGCAAACCAAGTACCGCCAGCGCCAAATAGGCCCCACCAGATTGGCTCATCAGAGCGTTGTGGGTTGTGGTTAACAGGTTTTACTTTGTAATTTGTGTTCATAACGAAAGCTCCTTACACCACAACAAGAACGATTAAAGAAATAAAAGCCACCGCTGCCCACTGGGTCAGTACGATGATTTTTTTATCAACCAATTTGCCTTTAAGACGGATTGGCATTACTTGAGGCATCATGCTGAAGAAGGTTTGAGCGTGCAGCAAGCTGCCTAGCAGTGCCACGATGTTGATACCAACGACGATAGGGTGCGCCATAAAGCTCAACCAACCCACCCACGCTTCAGGGCCTTTCACTAGTGCACCCAAACCGAAGGTTAGGAACAGAGTGAATAGAATCAAAGGCAGTACAGTCGCTTCACGTAGCATGTAGAAGCGGTAGAACGGATGGTTGCTCCACCACGTTCTCTTCATCTCACGAACATAAGGCTTACGATTGCTCATATTATGCCTCCTCTGCTGTTTTTACTTGCGATCCGTCTGGCTTGAACATCGAGATAACGAAGTCCATTGAAGACTCAACTTTACCTTGGTTTACTGCAGCCGCTGGGTCTACTTTCTTCGGACATACGTCAGAACAGTAACCTACAAACGTACAGCCCCAAGCGCCATTGTCGCCATTGATAAGCTTCATACGTTCAGCTTTACCATTGTCACGGCTATCTAGGTTGTAGCGGTGAGCAAGAGCAAGTGCCGCAGGGCCGATGAACTCAGGGTTTAGACCAAACTGAGGACATGCTGCGTAACACAAACCACAGTTGATGCAGCCAGCGAACTGCTTGTATTTCGCCATTTGCTCTGGAGTTTGGATGTTCGTGCCGTCTTCTGGCTTACGGTCGTTACCAATGATGTAAGGCTTGATTGCTTCAAGGCGCTCGATGAACGGCGTCATGTCGACAATCAAATCTTTTTCGATTGGGAAGTTAGCCAAAGGCTCAATTTTGAAGCCGTTTGGATAATCACGTAAGAAGCTCTTACACGCCAGTTTTGGCACGCCATCAACCATGATGCCGCAAGAACCACAAATCGCCATACGACAAGACCAACGGTAAGACAGGTCTTTATCTAGGTTGTCTTTGATGTAACCGATCGCATCAAGTACTGACATGGTTTCATCAAATGGCACTTCAAAGGTTTGAAAGTGAGGTTCTGCATCGTGCTCAGGGTCATAACGCAGGATTTCAATTTTTTGGATTCGATTCGCTGACATTATGCTTGCTCCTCTTCGCTCTTCTTCGCATTCTCTTCTGCTGCTTTTTCAGCGGCAGCGGCTTTCTCTGCAGCTTCACCGTACAGACGAGCTTTAGGTTGAGATTTAGTAATCTTAACGCCGCTGTAGTCGATGGTTGGTGCTGCATCTTCGTTGTAGAAAGATAGAGAGTGTTTCAGGAAGTTCACGTCATCACGTTCTGTGCAGTTGTCGTCTAGACGTTGGTGTGCACCGCGAGACTCTTTACGAAGAATCGCTGAGTGGACCATCGCTTCTGCAACTTCAAGGCCGTAACCCACCTCGATAGCGTAAAGTAGGTCAGTGTTGAACACTTTGCCTTTGTCTTTAATGCTGATCTTCTTGTAGCGAGCTTTCAGTTCAGTGATTTTGTCGATGGTCTTTTGCATCAAGTCTTCTTGACGGTAGATACCACAACCCGCTTCCATGGTGTGACCCATTTCAGTTCGGATGTCAGCCCAGTTCTCGTCGCCTTCTTGGTTTAGTAGACCTGCGATGCGCTCTTCAACCGCTTTCACTTGCTTAGCGATAGACTCTTCGTTCCAGCCTTTGAATTCAGCAGCGCGTTTCACCGCTTCTTCACCAGCAACGCGGCCAAATACCACGAACTCAGCCAGTGAGTTAGAACCTAGGCGGTTTGCACCGTGTAGGCCAACTGAAGCACATTCACCAACGGCGAATAGGCCTTTAATACGAGTTTCACAGGTACCGTTAGTTTCAATACCACCCATGGTGTAGTGAACGGTTGGACGAATCGGGATTGGCTCTTTTGCTGGGTCTACGTTTACGTACGCTTTTGCTAGCTCACAGATGAACGGTAGACGCTCTTGCAGGTACTCTTCACCAAGGTGGCGAAGGTCAAGGTGCACGACATCACCAAGTGGGTGCTTGATGGTGTTGCCTTTCTGCTGCTCGTGCCAGAATGCTTGAGAAACTTTGTCACGTGGACCCAGTTCCATGTATTTGTTTTTCGGCTCGCCCACTGGAGTTTCAGGGCCCATGCCGTAATCTTGCAGGTAACGGTAGCCGTTCTTGTTGACGATGATACCGCCTTCACCACGACAACCTTCGGTCATCAAGATGCCAGTGCCCGGTAGGCCTGTTGGGTGGTATTGAACGAACTCCATATCACGCAGTGGTACACCGTGGCGATAAGCCATTGCCATACCGTCGCCAGTTACGATGCCGCCGTTGGTATTACAGTGGTAAACACGACCTGCGCCGCCGGTTGCTAGAACAACAGATTTTGCTTTGATGGTAACAAGCTCACCTTCAGACATGTGAATCGCGATTAGGCCTTGTACTTCGCCATCTTCAACGCCGCTCTGGTTTTCTACGAGAAGGTCCACCACAAAGTACTCATCAAATCGTTTGATTGTGTCGTACTTCATCGAAGTCTGGAACAGAGTATGAAGCATGTGGAAGCCGGTTTTATCCGCTGCGAACCACGTTCTCTCTACTTTCATACCGCCGAATCGGCGTACGTTTACTTCACCGTTTTCTTTACGACTCCATGGGCAGCCCCATTGTTCCATTTGGATCATTTCGCGAGTCGAGTTTTCAACAAAGTATTCAACAACATCCTGTTCACATAGCCAGTCGCCACCGCCAACAGTATCGTTGAAGTGGTTATCTAGGCTATCTTCGTCTTTAATTACCGCTGCTGAACCGCCTTCTGCTGCCACCGTGTGCGAACGCATTGGGTAAACTTTAGAAATCAGTGCTACTTCCAATTCAGGATTAGCTTCAGCTGCTGCAATTGCTGTACGAAGACCAGCGCCGCCTGCGCCGATGACTGCGATATCTGTGGTAATTGTCTTCACAGTTATTCTCCAGTGTGATGCGGAGTATTCCGCTTGTTATTATAAAAAGCATTTAGAGAGTACTTAAACGGCATCAACCGTTTATCACCCCTAAGCCTTAAGTGGTAGGTTCAGTGTAAGAGAGGAAGGTATTCGAAAAGTTGATGCATTTGGGTTTTTAGGTCGGTAATGCATATGGAGGCATAGAAATTATAGGTTATGTGACTGCAATCACGGCAATGAATTGTTGATAACGTTTAACCCACAGGGTGGGTGTTAACGGCTTGTTGAGTATGATTTTTGTTATCAATGTTGATGTGAAATCTGTATTGATAATTGTATTGTAGAACGTAATTTTCTGGCTTCATTAAAACAACATTTTGCTTTCACGAATAGAAAGATAGAAGCTTACAAAAGCGATGAAAGGTGGTAATTTTCGTCGCCTAGAATTCAGTAATATGGAACTCAATAATGCACTCTACATGGCAACCGGCCGCAACCATTAAACAGTTAAAGCAACGTGCTGATATCCTTAATCAAATTCGTCAGTTCTTTGTTGAGCGAAACGTGATGGAAGTGGATACGCCTGCGATGAGCCACGCCACGGTGACGGACGTGCATTTGCATACTTTCAAAACTGAATTCGTAGGGCCGGGTTATGCGCACGGTCAGCCTCTGTTCTTTATGACTAGCCCTGAGTTTCATATGAAACGTCTATTAGCGGCGGGCAGTGGCTGTATTTACCAAATTTGTAAGTCTTTCCGTAACGAAGAAAATGGCCGTTACCACAACCCTGAGTTCACCATGTTGGAGTGGTATCGCGTTGGCTTTGATCACCATGACCTGATGGATGAAATGGATTTGCTGTTACAGCAGGTACTTAAATCGGGCTCAGCAGAGCGAATGACTTACCAACAAGCCTTTATTGACGTGTTAGGTGTGTGTCCACTGGAAGATTCGATGGCTACGCTAAAGCAAGCCGCAGCAAAACTTGGGCTCAGCGACATTGCAGATCCAGAACAAGACCGTGACACCTTGCTGCAGTTGCTGTTTAGTATTGGGGTGGAAGCGAAGATAGGGCAACAAGTGCCTGCGTTTGTTTATGACTTCCCGGCTTCACAAGCTGCACTAGCCAAGATTAACCCTAATGATGCTAGGGTAGCGGATCGCTTTGAGGTGTACTTCAAAGGGATTGAATTGGCAAACGGCTTCCATGAACTCGATAAACCACAAGAACAACTTCAGCGCTTTGAAGGTGATAATGCCAAACGTATTGAGATGGGCTTATCGCCTCAACCGATTGACCATCACTTGATTGAGGCATTAAAAGCGGGCTTACCAGACTGTGCGGGTGTTGCTTTAGGTATTGATCGTCTGATCATGCTGGCGTTAGGTTATGACCACATCGATGATGTGACGGCTTTTCCGTTCCCGCGCTCTTAGCTCTCTATTCAGTTAGTCTTACTTACTGTTTGGCTAACTGACCAGAATCCCAGTGCCACTATCTTACTAGGATACCAGTGCCAATAACGGCAACAATGGCACCGATCCAAGCGTAGGCATTTGGTCTCTGTTTGGTGTACAGCCAAAGTATTGGTAACAACATGATTGGTGTGGTTGAAGATAACAGAGCAACCATGCCGACATTGCCTTCCTGAAGCGCATACAAGATCAGCGTCATTCCCACCGCCATCGCTAAAAATCCGTTCACTGCGGTAATCGCAAATATTTGACCATTCATCGGGTTGATTGCGCGTGAGAGCTTAGCGCCAGTTAGACGAAATGCGGAGTGAGCAACAAAAGCGGTAATCATACGAATCGCTGAAGCGGCAACAGGGTCTATGCTGGTTTGCATCACGGGTTTTGCAATAATACCGCCCAAGGCTTGGCAAATAGCGGCAGTGATTCCGAGAGCTACACCAATCCACACGGTGCCCTTGATGGTTTCGAGTTGGTTGTTGGCTTGTCCTCGACGACCAAAGAATATCGCGGTTAAAACGCCGCTAAACACCAAAGCCGAGCCAATCAGCTCCACCGAAGTCATGCTTTCGCTAAATAGGAAGTAACCAAGAATTGCCGAGAACACGGCGTGACAAGAGAACAGCAAACCTGCTTGGCGCGGTCCCATTCTGTTCAAACAAGCAAATAGGGCGGTATCACCAATGAAGATGCCAATTAGCCCAGACAGCATCATCGGCGTGACTAGGTCTGCTTCGACCGTTGACCAGCCACCAGTAAACCAAGCCATGCTCGATAAGATGATAGCAGTGCAACCCATGCGCCAACGGCTATAGGCGAAAGAACCTAAGTGTTGAGCAGGCTTTACTGACATCAGGCTCGCGATAGCCCAAAGAAAAGCGGCAGCAAGAGCCAACCATTCGAATCCCATCTGAATAACATCCTTGTGTCTGGGATAAATTAGCTCATCAATATGCATTAAACCGGACTGAGAACAAAGTGATTCTTGTGAAAAGAGTCACTTTGTTTCAGTTATCGGTTTACGTCACCGGCCGCTCGATGGTGAGGTTTAACTTATGTTGCTTGAGATGAGTTATACCTTAAAGCGCTCCACATCTCGGCGCATCGACTCGGCAGCGTTACTCATTTCATTTGAGCTATTGCGGCTGCTTTCAGCTTGTTGTGCAAGATCGTCGGAGGCATCCTTGATTCCTTGCGTATTACGACTGATGTCTTCGCTTACTGCGCGTTGCTCTTCTGCAGCACTCGCTATTTGCAGCGCCATATCGTTGATTTCAGTGATCGCTTGGGTGATTTTAGAGAGGCTGCCATGAGCTTGCTCTGCGAAGCCAACGCTGTTCTCTGCCAGTTGGGTGCTGGTGGTCATGCTTTCAACGGCATGTTCGGTATTCTTCTGTAACGTATCAATCATCACGCGGATTTCTTCGGTCGAGCCATGCGTTCTTTGGCTAAGCACTCGCACTTCATCGGCGACAACCGCAAACCCACGACCTTGTTCACCTGCACGAGCCGCTTCAATTGCAGCATTTAATGCCAATAGATTGGTTTGTTCGGCAATGCCTTGAATGGTGGACAGGATCTGGTTGATGCTTTGCGCGTTGTTTTCCAGCTCTCGGATAACATTGGCAGCGTCTTCCACTTGGCTCGCAAGGCTAGTGATAGCGTCGCGGTTTTGTTGAATAACCTCTTGGCCATCGTTACACGCGGTCGCCGAAGCTTGAGAAGCGGATGCGGTTAATTCTGCATGACTCGCCACCTCTGCTGCGGTCGCTGACATCTCATGAATCGCGGTCGCTATCTGGTTGATATCGTTTTGTTGATTCTCCACTCGAATGGAGGATTGAGTGGCCAATTGGTTGGCTTTTTCTGCGTGATTATTTAAATCATGGCTGTGCTCGATAACGCCTTTCAGCATGCTTTGCATCTGACTCAAGAATTGGTTTACGAGCTCGGCAAGCTTACCGATCTCATCCATGCGTGTGATATCAATGCGTTGAGTGAGGTCACCTCTGCCTTGAGCCAGCTGAGTCAGTGCGTCAGACAAGGTTTGTAGTGGGGAAAGCAGGCGGTTGATCACCACTGTGCTCGCAATCGAAATGACGATATACAAAATCAAAGAAGTAAGAGCGATGAACTGAATCGCGTCAGATACTGCGGAAAACGCCATTTCCTTATCGATAACAATACCCAGTGACCAATCGGTATTCGGGACATTGGCAATGTAGACCATTTTATCCTCTTGGCCAGGCCAAGTTAGCGTAGTGATCATTTGGCCTTGGATCAGTTGTGACACTTTGTTGGCTGTTAGTTCCGGATTCAAACTGGTCAGTGGTTTCTGACTTAGCTCTTCATCACTGTAGGCAACGATGTTGTTGTTACCGTCAACTAAAAACGCAAAGCCATCGTTATCCAGTTTCACGTTGAGTACGGTGTCGATAATGCTGGTTACAGTTAGGTCTGCCGCGAGGACACCTTGTCTTTCACCGTTGAATGCTTTTGCAAAGCTGATGACAATGCTGCCGTCAAAGTCTTGATAAGGTTCAGTAATGACGAGGTCTGATGTTGCGTTGGCATCTTTATACCAAGGGCGGGTGCGTGGGTCGTAGCCTGCTGGCCAATCTTCACCTTTGTCGCCATACGCGATAGTGCCGTCGCTGAATCCGGCATAAACAGACAAGAATTGTCCAGCTTGTTTGGTGATTAGCAACTCGCGGTCAGAGTTACTGTTGCTTGAAATGGTCGGTTCATTAGCAAGCATCATATCGCTGCGAGTCGAGAGCCAATCGGCAATGTAATTGGTTGTCCCTACACTGACATTCTTCATTTCTTGATTGATCGCGACCTCTGTTTCTTGAGTGAGCTGGGTAACTGATATCCAAGCTTGGGTACCACTCACGACGGCGATAATGATCGCAATGGCGATCTGAATTTTAAACTTAATAGTATGTCTCAAGGTCCATTCCTCTCTGATTAGACAAAACCTAACTACGTTGACGTACTTAATAATGAATTGATGTGTCTTTGATTGGCGTATAGTGCCGCTGTCTTAAGTTGAATGACTGTGTTTAAAATCATAAATTCTAAATATATTTACTCTGCTTTTTGTAAAACAGTGAAGTAATATCACAGTTACCTATTGATTGAAATGTCAGTTAATTGCTTGAGGTGGAGTGGTATAGATCGAAAAAAGCGCCAAATTTACATTCAGCGCTTTAGTTAGGATTAAAGGGGAGCGTTAACGCTTACTAGGTGATGATAAACAGGGCGAGGTAAACCATCAGCAAGCCCACAATACCTAAGATGATGCCCATCTTCGCCATGTCTTTGCTTTCGATAAGCCCGGTCGAGTAGGCCAGTGAGTTTGGTGGTGTCGATACGGGCAGAATCATGCCAAGTGACGCAGAGAAGGCGACCACAACCAGCAAGCCTTGCAGACCACCAATCGCAACTAGGCTTTCCATGGAAGCACCAATTGCAGCGGCTATCGGCATCAGCAAGTTGGCCGTCGCAGTGTTTGACATGAAGTTCGCCATTAACCAACACACGATAGACAATGTCAGTACCACAGCTGCAGGTGACAGCGATTCATAGTCAATTGCGTGTGCGAGTGCAGCGGCTAAGCCTGTTTTATCTAAGCCAATACCAATCGCAATACCACCTGCGACCAGCCACAACACATCCCAGTTAATCAGCTTGAGTTCTTCTTTGCCCATGATGCCAGTGAGCGTAAACACAGCCAGTGGAATGATAGACACGACATAGGTGTTCATGCCGTGCAGTTTGGTGGTCATCCACAATAAGATTGTCGCAGCGAAGGTGATGTAAACCACAATCGCTCGCCAGCTCTTTCTAAATTGTCCATCAAGCTTGAGCACCATGTTTCTTTCTTTAGAAGGGAAGAGTTTTTGTAGAAGAAACCAAGCGATGGTGAGTTGGATGATCACAAAGGGTAAGCCCATCATCATCCAGCTGAGAAAGTCGATGGTATTTTCACCCGTTAGGTATTGCAGCGCGATGGCATTGGGCGGTGTACCGATTGGGGTTGCGATACCGCCAGTATTGGCAGCAATTGGAATACACAACACGAGCGCTTTGATACCCATATCGCCTTTTGGTGCAGATGCCACGATAGGGCCGAGCAGCGCAAGCATCATTACCGTCGTTGCGGTATTTGACATGAACATTGAGAACACGGCGGTGATCAGCATTAAGCCGAGCATAATGAAGCGCGGCTCTGTACCAAATGGTTTGAGAAGCACTCGAGCTAGGTTGTTATCGAGTTCGTACTTGGATGCGGATATCGCAAGAGCAAAGCCACCCATGAAAAGGATGATGATTGGTGATGAAAATGCACCGAAGATGTCGGTATATTTGATTAACTCACCGAGATCGTGCCCCGCTGGTGGATTTCTAAATAGGTGTAAACCTTTGTCAGATATCATCACCAGTTCAAGCGCAATGATCAAAATGGAAGTGGCGAATACCGGAACAGGTTCAAGCACCCACAGCAGGGCTGCTAATAAGAATATCGCCAACAGGCGGTGTTGAATCAGCGTGAGATCATCGATTGGTATTGAATCTATCGGCATGAATAACACGCCTAAGGGAATCGCAAAACAAATCAACAGCTTGACCAGAACGCCAACATTGAGTTTAGGCATGTACAAAGACCCTATAAATAAAATATCTTCAAATAGAGTAAGTTATCTGGATTTCTGGTACTTGGAGACGGGTTGGAAAATCAAAAAGTTGTTTAAGGTTTCGACAGTTGTTTTGTTTTTGGTCAATCTTTTATCTGGGCAATTAGAGACAAGAGTGAGAAGCAGCAGGTGGCTGGGCAGGGTTTGAAAGATTGAGTTGTTAGAGCTTGAGTAGCAAATGAATCGGTAGAGTTAAGAAAAAGGCGCGTTCTTCTCTGAAATAGAAAAAGTAACGCGCCTTGAAAGCTTAAATGAGTTAACTCAAATTGTTAAGCTTGGTCAGTGTTCTCAGCAGAATCGGTAACAACATCGTCATTTGCTTGCGCTTCTTTGCCAGCAATGTGCGCGAAAGGTGTACCAAGAACCGTTTTCTCGCCATTTTGCATAGTGTCGTCAAACTTGATCGCATCTTTAGCGAACAGGTTGATAACGGTTGAACCAAGCTTAAAGCGGCCCATCTCTTCGCCTTTCTTCAAGATGATTGCTTTGTCACCTTGTGCAGGGTAATCCCATTTGTAAACCGAGTTACCACGAGGTGGGGTGATGGTACCTGCCCATACTTGCTCGATGCTACCTACGATCGTTGCGCCAACCAGCACTTGTGCCATTGGGCCAAATTCCGTATCGAAGATACAAACGACACGCTCATTACGTGCGAATAGGTTTGGAACGTTTTCTGCCGTTAACGGGTTAACTGAGAAAAGGTCACCTGGAACGTAGATCATCTGGCGCAGTGTGCCGTCGCATGGCATGTGCACGCGGTGGTAATCACTTGGAGACAGGTAAAGCGTTGCGAATTCACCGTCTTTAAATTCATCCGCTAGCGCAGCATCACCACCCAATAGCTCGCGAGCTGAGTAGTTATGGCCTTTCGCTTGAATCAGTTGACCGTCAGTAATTGGGCCAAATTGGCTCACACGTGCATCTGCAGGGTGAACAATAACAGACTCACCTTCAGCGATAGGACGCATGCCTTCTTTCAATTCACGCACGAAGAATTCATTGAATGTTTTAAAGTGTTTTGGATCGCTATGCAGAGCTTCATCCATGTTCACTTTGTATTGCTTGATGAACCAGTTGATGATCGCTGTCGTTAAGCCGCCCGCTTTAGCAGACGCAAGTTTGCCGACTAGGCGAGTTAATCCATGTTGTGGAATCCAGTACTGCAATCCAACTTTAATCTTATCCATTGTATTAATTTTCCAATGCTAATTGTTTTTCAATTAAATCTGTCGATGACGGTTTAGGGCGCGAGATGTTACTTAAATTCGCGCCAATTGTCAGTAAATGCACACATTTGTTCACAAAAACGCGATTAGAGATCGGCTTTTTTGTTGCGTGAATACTGACGGTTATCTTTGTTACTCGCCATGCTTTCAATGATGCGGTGGTAGTTGTCGAAACGTAATCGACTGATCTTTCCGTTTTCTACCGCTTCGCGCAGGATGCAGCCTGGGTCATCAATGTGTTTACAGTCACGGAACTTACAACCGCCAAGGTAAGGCTTGAACTCGATAAAGGCTTCAGTGATTTCGTCGGCCTCTAGGTGCCATAGGCCGAATTCACGCACTCCTGGTGAATCAATCAGATCACCACCAGAAGGGAAGTGGTATAAACGAGCTGCCGTGGTTGTGTGCTGACCAAGACCTGAGTTCTCAGAGACTTCGCCTTCTTCAATGTCTAGCGTAGGCATTAATGCATTCACTAGGCTTGATTTACCCACACCCGATTGACCAACAAAGATGTTGATACGGTCTTTGAGTTCAGCTTCCAGCTCTTTGATGCCGTAGCCAGACTCTTTACTCACGAACATCACTTTATAGCCGATCTTCTCGTACTCTTTAAGTGTTTCACGGTATTCAGCAATCTGCTCATCAGTCAGTAGATCGACCTTGTTCAGTACAACAAGCGGCGCGATGTTTACCGTTTCTGAAGCAATTAGGTAACGGTCGATAATATTAAGTGATAGCTCTGGTAGCACAGCCGATACGATAACCATTTGGTCGACGTTCGCAGCTACTGGCTTTAGGCCATCGTAGTAATCAGGGCGAGTCAGCATTGAAGTTCTCGGCTCAACCGCTTCCACAACGCCAGAAATACCGGCCATTGATTCTAAGCCTGCGCGCCAAGTCACTCGGTCACCAGAAACTAAAGTCTCGATACTACGGCGTAAGTTACAACGATGAACTTTGTTAGTTTCAAGATCTTCGATATCAGCATGTTGGCCAAAGCGCGTAATCACGAGTCCGCTTTTGGTTCCGCCAAGCATGTTCTCATCCCATTGGATAGAATCTTCTTTCTTGAGTCGCTTGTTCTGGTTGCTACGTACACGACGTACTTGACCTTTGGTTAACTTCTTTTTTTTAGCCACAATTTTTCACTTAACACATCTAACTTGATGATTGGGGACTCAAACAGGATGTTGCTGGTACCACGTGATTTCGATGGTCCTAAAGCTAGTTTGAGTATAGTTATTTGGGTATAGTACCTCTTTTACACATAAACAAATAGGCGACGCCTTATGTCCTTTAGCGATCAGAACCTTATTTGGGTTGATCTAGAGATGACAGGACTTGATCCTGAAACTCATAAAATCATTGAAATTGCTACTATCGTTACTGATAGTGAGCTTAACATCCTGGCTGAAGGACCTGTTTTGGCTATTCACCAACCTCAGAGTGAATTGGACAAGATGGACGAGTGGTGTACAACGACTCACACTGGCAGCGGCCTCGTGAAGCGAATTCAAGAAAGCACGGTTTCAGAGCAAGATGCCATCCAACAAACCATTGAGTTTCTTGAAAAATGGGTACCAAAAGGTAAGTCACCAATTTGTGGCAACAGCATTGGTCAAGACCGTCGTTTCCTATACAAGCACATGCCAGAGTTAGAAGAGTACTTCCACTACCGCTATGTTGACGTAAGCACTCTGAAAGAGCTGACTCGTCGTTGGAAACCTGAAGTGTTAGATGGTTTTTCTAAGTCGGGAAGTCACCTTGCGTTAGACGATATTCGAGAGTCGATCGCCGAGCTGCAGTACTACCGAAAAACGATTATTAACATCTAGTCGAATAAAATGATCACGTTTATCTAACTTTTCAGGGACATAAGAGCCGTTTTTTTTGCAAATCTGTGTGCTTTTACAGCAGTTGAGTAAAAAGTTTCGTAATTTTGCATTAAGGACTTGCATCACAAAAAAATGCTCTTATAATTCGCAGCCCTGAACGGAGAAAGACGTTTTCAGATTGCGATACTAGCTCAGTTGGTAGAGCGCAACCTTGCCAAGGTTGAGGTCATCGGTTCGAACCCGATGTATCGCTCCAATTTGTAGGTTACGGCGAAAGCGGTAATCGAAAGGTGAAAGACCTTTTATAATGCGATACTAGCTCAGTTGGTAGAGCGCAACCTTGCCAAGGTTGAGGTCATCGGTTCGAACCCGATGTATCGCTCCA